>CBINKF010000019.1:0-13449 GCA_966251115.1 uncultured Cellvibrio sp. | reverse complement strand
TGGGGGTAAGAACAAAAATTGTTCCGCTAACCAAAGCGCTCACTGGTAAAGAGCCAGAGTTTGAGTTAACCGATGATCATCTAAAAACAGTTTTATATCGTTAGCTAAGGAAGAGAAATGAGTAATGTCGGCTAGCGTGACTGCGCTACCCCAAGTCGTATAGTCAATTATATTTGCCGCAGTGAAGGGTAAATTAACCTACCAAAACAAAAAACGGCGAGCTAAAAACTCGCCGTTTTTTATTGCAGAGATTTGTACAACCTAATCCGCCGCGACCGCATGACCACCGCCGTGGGGGCGGCGCGTGAGCCAGACTATACCGGCGATGCCCCAGCACAGCCAACCGGCGATCCAGAAGAAATCCAGGATCGACATCAGGTGCGCCTGATTGCTGAGCTGGTGTGTCAATAGCCCCAGCGCTTGCTGATCCGTAAAGCCGGCGGCATTCATTTGCTGCAGTGTCTGCTGCATATTCGGGTCGTAAATGCTGGAGGCTTCCGCCAGACGGGTTTGGTGGAGCGAGGCCTGGTCATCCCAAAAGGTGGTGACTATCGAGGTGGCGAAGGCGCCGGCAACAATCCGCAAAAAATTCGACAGGCCTGAAGCTGCAGGTATCTGATGGTCGGGTATACCATCCAGCAAGATTGACAGCATAGCCACAAAGAAAATTGCCATGGCGATGCCCTGCACCAGCAGCGGTGCAACATAGACCCCAAAGCTGGCATCGGCGGTGTAGCCGGAGCGCATAAAGTAGGACGTGCCGAAGACCAGGAACGAAAGGGTGGCAAATATCCGCGCATCAAAACGGGTGATGTTTTTTCCTACCCAGGGGGCAATGATCACTGCCACCACGCCTGAAGGGGCGGCGACAAAACCGGCCCAGGTTGCGGTGTAACCCAGCCAGGTTTGCATCCACAGTGGCTGTAAAACCACGGCGCCAAAGAAGATGCCGTAACCCAGGCAGAGCGCCAGGGTGCCGATACTGAAGTTGCGGTTTTTAAACAGGCTCAGGTTGATGATTGGGTGTTTTTCGCCAATTTCCCAAACCATAAACGCGATAAAACCGACCAGCGAAATCAAACAGGTCACCACAATAAATTGCGAGTGAAACCAGTCCAGCTCTTTGCCCTTATCGAGGAAAATCTGCAGCGCACCGACCCAAACCACCAGCAGTCCCAGCCCGATGGAATCCACCGGGATATGCTTGGTGGGAGTTTCGCGCGCCTTTAAACCTTTCCAGCACACATAGCCGCAAAAAACACCTACCGGTACGTTAATCAGGAAGATCCAGGGCCAGGAGTAGTTATCGGAGATATAACCGCCGAGTATAGGCCCGCAGATAGGCGCTACCAGGGTGGTCATCGACCAGATCGCCAGGGCCGAGCCTTTTTTATGGGGCGGAAACAGCGACAGCAGTAATGCCTGGGAACCGGGAATCATGGGGCCAGATACTGCGCCTTGAATAATGCGAAACAGAATCAGCGAGGGCAGACTCCAGGCGACACCACACAGGAATGAGGCCAGGGTAAACAGCAATACCGAGGCGACAAAGGTGCGCACTACGCCGAAGCGCATCATCAACCAGCCGGTGAGCGGCACCGAGATCCCGTTAGCTACCGCAAAGGAGGTGATTACCCAGGTGCCCTGGTTGGGGGAAACTCCCAGGTTGCCGGCAATGGTGGGGATGGATACGTTGGCAATGGTGGTATCCAGCACCTGCATAAATGTCCCCAGCGCCAAGGCGGTGGCCACCAGCCCCATAGGTAGGGCAGGGGCTGGTGGCGCTGAGGTGGGGGCGCTTGCGTTGGACATAAGTTAAATGCCTTAAATAAATGGTTCGCGAGCGGAATTAATTGGCGCCGGCGTTGGCGCGAATAATGGACGCAATCTTTGCATCCACCTGCTGGTCATGGTCTTCCGATTTCACCAGTGTCTGGGGTTTGCTGCGCACCTGGGTGGCTACCAGGCTGCCGCTCTGGTCGTGCATATCCACAGTGACGCGCATGCTCAGGCCGACGCGCAATGGGTGAGCGGCCAGCTCCGCCGGGTCGAGGCTTATGCGCACCGGTAGGCGCTGGACGATTTTGATCCAGTTGCCCGAGGCATTTTGCGGTGGCAGCAGTGCAAAGGCAGCGCCGCTCCCCGCTCCCATACCGGCGATCTTGCCGTGGAATACCTGGCTGTCGCCATAAAAGTCGGAAACTACTTCCACCGGCTGGCCGACGCGCATCTGCGCCAGTTGCACCTCTTTAAAGTTGGCATCGACCCAGGCGTTATCCAGGGGGACTACGGCCATCAAGGGGCTACCGGCGCCTATACGGCTGCCGATTTGCACGCTGCGACGGGCAATTACGCCGGCACTTGGTGCTGTGATTTGCGTGCGCTTCAAGGCGAGGGCGGCCTCGCGCACTTTGGCGGCGGCGGCCAATACCTGGGGATGATTTTCAACACTGGTATTGTCGATTTGGGCGTTGTTGGCATCCAGCTCTTCGCGACTGCTGGTCAGTGCGGCTTCCAGTCGGCTGACTTGATCGCGCGCGTGTTGCAGTTCTTCGGCGGACACACCGCCTTGCTGCGCCACCTGCTGGCGGCGCTGCAAATCAGCGGTGGCGGTTTGCAGGGCTATGTTGTTGGCGCGAATACTGGCCTGGAGTGCATTGGACTTGGCGAAAACGCCGCGCACTGTGCGCACCGCGCGTGCCAGTTCCGCCTCGGCCGCCGCCAGGGCAATTTCGGCATCGGCCTTATCCAATTGCACCAGCAGTTGACCCTGGTCAACATGCTGGGTGTCGTCCACCAGTACGGAGGCGACAGTACCGCTAATTTCACTGGTGATCTGAATCAGGTCTGAGGAAACATAGGCATCGTCAGTCTCTTCAAAATAGCGGCCGTGCAAAAAGTAGTAGGCAAAGTAGCCGACTATGGCGAGCACAACCAAAGCCAGCAGGGTTAACAAGCGCTGTTTGCGGGCGCTGTTGGAAGCGGGTGCATTCATAGGTGTTCTCTCACTCATTTAAACGCCAGCGTCACTGCCGGCACTTGGTTGGGCTAAGGGTTGTATAGGTTGGCTGGCGGTTTGGGCTGGGGCGTCGGCACTAAAGCTGCCACCCAGGTTAAGCAGCAGGCTTACCCGACTAATGACCAACTGGGTGTTCACTTCCACCAGATCGCGCTGTGCCGCCAGTAATTGAGACTGCGCATTGAGTACAACCAGCTGTGAGCTGAGGCCGGCTTGGTAGCGACTTTGGGCCAGTTGATAAGCGCCCTGTGCCGCTGCCAGCGCCTGGTTGGCCTGGTTGAGTTGGCTTTGGTACGACTGGCTGCGGGTTAGCTGATCAGCGGCGTCGTGAATCGCCTTGAGCAGGGTGGTGTTGTAACTGGCCACCGCGCTGTCCAGCTCGGCTGTCGCGGTAAAAAAGCCGGCTTTCAAACGCTGGGAGTCGAAAATCGGCAGGTGCAACGCAGGGCCGGCACCGTAGATCAGGCTGCCGCTGTCGGTCAGGTTGTTCAGGCCAATGGCTTGGGTTCCGACAAAGGCGCTCAGGCTGATGTCCGGGTAGAAGGCCGATTGGGCGGCAGATCGACCGGCGCTGGCGGCATCTACACGCGCTTTGGCCGCGAGTATGTCGGGCCGACGCGCCAACAAATCCAACGGCAGGTTTTGTGGCAGCGGCAACTTGGTATGAATATCTACTGTCGGGCGCTGGATCTTGGAGTAGGCCGCAGGCCCCTGACCGCTCAGGGCGGCCAGGCTATGCACCGCCATATCGCGCTGGATATCCGCCTGCATAACCGCCATGCGCGCCTGGGGCAAGGCCGCCTCGGCCACTTTTAATTCAACTTGGGTATCCAGCCCCGCTTTTACCCGCGCCTGGGTAATGGCGTAAATTTGTTGGCGCTGCTGCAGCGCGGCGCGCGCTATATCGCCTTGGGCATAGGCGCTGTAGAGCTGCACATAGGCCTGCGCCAGGGCGCCGGAGATGGCCAGCTTGGCTGCCCCGGCATCCAACTCTGCCGCCAGCGTATTGGCCTTGGCCTCCTTGAGCAGCTCCGCTTGATGACCCCAAAAATCCAGATCCCAGTTGAGGTTAAAGGTGGTTTGCCCCAGCCAGACTTTATCGCCACCGGCAATGCCAAAGCCCGCCTGGGCGGGCGGATATATGTAGTTTTCAGACAGGCGCTGGTAGATCTCCTCGCCATTGAGGGTAACGCCGGGTTTCAGTGGCGCACCTGCCGCTATAGCCTGGGCCTGGGCGCTGCGCACCCGGGTAATGGCCTCGTTCAAACTGGGGTTGTTGACAAGTGCCTGGTTGACCAGCTGATTGAGCTGTTGGTCGCCAAACAACTGCCACCAGCCGTCGCCGACTGCGGGCATGGAGTCCTGGCTGAGGCCAAGGACCTGGCTGTCCAACACCTGCAGTTGCGGTTTGGTATCCGGGGCGGAGACACAGGCCGGCAGCAGCAGCGCGCTGGCCAGGGCCAGCCAGAGCGGTGATCTCGGCCAGAAACGCAAAGGAAGTAAGGGAAAAATCATGATGATTCCTGGGAGGACGTGTCCTGGTTAAAACTTTGAATGGAGTTTTTAAGCTTTTCGAGCAACAGAATCAGCTGGGTAAACTCATCCATGCTGAAGGGGGTGAGCGCCGTGTTCAGGCTATCAACGACCAGTGGGGTAAGCTCCTGCACTTTGGCCAAACCAGCGGGAGTGAGTTGCAGCTCCACCACGCGCCTGTCCTGTTGGCTGCGATGGCGCTCCACATAGCCTTTTTCTTCGAGCTGGTCGAGCATGCGGGTGATCGCACCATTGTCGTGAAACATGGTGCGACACAGGTCACTGGCGGTCAGCGCCGCGCCCTCCTTGAGCTTGCGCAGGGCGATCCACTGTACAAAGCTGATGTCGTGATGCGAAAAAACCCGTTCGGCGCATTCCTGCATCAGGGCCTGGTTGACCTTGAGCAGATAGCCGAGGCTGTTTTGGGTGCAGAAACTGGAAGGATCGTAATATTTCATTGCTATTGCAGACTTTGCCTGGACATATTTTGCTTTGGCAATATTTGCCGAGGCAGATATTATGGGTTGCCGCCTTGCCCGTCAACTGGATTTGCGTGGCGCTAGCAAAATTTGGCGCCGGGCTGGCGAGTATGGGGTTAGCAGGGCCGCAAATACTGGCTACACTGATGCAATAACTCTAACTCCACCCACTTCAGGACAGTGTCATGAAAAATAAGAGAAAAATGCTCCTGTTTATCGGCCTTTTCGCCAGTATTGGCGCCCTCCATGGATGTGGAGGTGGTGGCGATGCAGAAACAGCTCCACCCTTGTCCGGCCCTTCGGCCTACGAACCCAAGACTTATCCCAGGTTCGACCCGGTTACTTCCGACCTTCCTTTTAATACCGACTTCCTGTTTGCCAAAGCCGCCGCCAGCGATGGCACCGCCGACCTGGGGACCCCCACTGACACGGTGCGCGCCGCCGTTAATGTGATGGATGGTTTTTCAACGTCAGCCTATTTCGACGTGCTGATCGAAGGCAGCGTGAATCCCGATAGCGTTATTGCCGGCCAAACCGTCTTTTTGGCGGCGCTGACTTCCAGTGGCGATGCCCTGGACCCGAGCACTATTACCGGGTTTGATAGCCAGTTGGCCTCATACGATGCGGTAGTGGTGTCGCTCGATGGGGGTACCAACAATGTGATTCGAATTCGCCCCACCAAGCCGTTAAAAGCCAAAACCAAGTATTTGGTGTTTCTCACTAATGATATTAAGGATGCCTCGGGCGCAGCCCTGACTCGCTCCTGGGGTTACAACTCGCTGCGCGACCCGGACTATGAAACCCTGGAAGCGCTGGAGCCGGTGCGCACAGCCGTTTTGGGCTGGGAGCAACTGGCCAGTGGTTATTTGGCGCAGGGCAGTGGCGGTGCCATTTCGGCGGCGGCGGCCAAAGAAAAACTGGTATTGACCTACACCTTTACCACCACTGACCCCATAGCGCCGCTGGTGGCCATGGCCTCACCACGCGCTGCCATAGCGGCGTCACAAATTGCCAAAGGCGTGGATGCTATGACCGCAGTAACCAATGCGGCCACCCTTGATAGTTATGGTTTACTGCCCACGCCCAAGGCGCGCAGCCTGGGTATTTCACCCTACACCGGGGTTGATTTGGGTACCTTGTCAGGTGGCCAGCTGGCCAGCGATGTGGGCAAGCTGTATACCGGCTATATCAAGTTACCCTACTATCAAACTGCGGCTACCGGTCTACCTTTTGGCGCTTACCTGACTAAAAGCTGGACCCCGGATTTAACCCTGGCCAATGCCCTGGGGGTGACAGTGCCCGCCGATCTGGACGGCAGCTACAACGTGACTTATCGCTACCCCTTTGCCGCTAAAACCACCGATGAAACTGTGCCCCTGCAGGTGACAATGCCCAATGATGCGGTGGTTCCCGGTTATGCGGGTGTTTACAACTGTGGTCAGATTTACGCGGCTACCGGTTATCCAACCGTAATTTACGTGCACGGTATCACCAGCGATCGCACTTCGGTCGTGGCCTTGGCCCACACCCTGGCCAGCCAGTGCGTGGCGACTGTGGCGATAGACCTGCCGCTGCATGGTGTACCCGCCAACAGTGCCTTTGTGAATGTGCTTAACGTGGAGCACGGCACCAGCATTCCTTTTGCAACCCTCTATGGCGATAACGCACCCCATGAGCGCCATTACAATGTAGCCGGTGCCGGTGGCTCGCCCGCGCCCATGAACTTTGAATCTCCCAGCGCCAATGACGGTTCGGGTGCGCAGTTCACCAACCTGGGGTATCTGGCCAATACGCGCGATAACAATCGCGAAGGTGTAGTGGATTTATTAAATTTGAACGCCAGTTTGACCAATGTGAACAGCGCTGTGGTTAATTCTCTGGGAGCCAATGTGGGCCTGGATTTGGATCGCGTCTACGTTGTCGGTATTTCGCTCGGCGGAATTTTGGGCGAGGTATTTGCCACCGTAAACGAAGCGGCCATCGCCAATGACGCTCAGGTGGGGTTGAGCAGCAACCTCAACCACATTCAGGGGCTAATCCTTTCCTCTGCAGGCAGTCAGGTGGCGCAGATTATGACCAACTCTGCGACCTTTGCACCCATTATCAACGCCGGCCTGGCGGCGGGCGGGGTCAGCGCCGGGACTACCAATTACGAGCGCTTTGTTTACACAGCGCAAGCTGTTATGGATTCGGCCGACTCAGTTAACTTTGCCCAAACCCTGGCGCAACTGGGGGTGCCGGTGTTAATTCAAGAGGTGGCTAACGATCAGGTAATACCTAACGTCGTGGAAAAAGCACCGCTGTCGGGAATACAAGCCTTGGCCAGTTTGTTGAACACCACGCAAATTGGAATTGGCGAGACTCAATTAGGTTTGGGCCATGTAAAAATGACTGCCGGTGGCCACACTTCCATCCTTCGCCCCGAGGGCGATGCTCCGTTAGTCACCGCAGAGCTGCAAGCACAAGCGGCCAGCTTTATCGTGGGTGATGGCAATGTGGCTGTAGGGCTTAAGGATGCAGCCCAGGTTGAAGCACCCGCTATGTAAGCTTGATGTATGTGCAAGCAGTAAGGCTGAGAATGCGCCTAAAAACAAAACCCCGCTTCGGCGGGGTTTTGTTTTTTTACCATATGCAAAAAATTAAAGCGTTTTTAACACTTCAATCAGCCTGGCCATTTGTTCATCTGTGCCTATGGTGATGCGCAAAAACTGGTTGATGCGCGGCTTGTTAAAGTAGCGCACCAGAATTTTGTGGTCGCGCAGGTACTGGGCCACTTCGGCGGCGTTTTTGCCCACAGGCTCGGCAAACACAAAGTTGGCTTGGGAGGGCAGCACGCGGAAGCCAAGTTTTTCCAGCTCCCGGGTTGTCCACTCGCGTGTGGCAATAATCTTGTCGCGACAAGTTTGAAAATAGGCATCGTCTTCAAAGGCGACTATGGTTGCCGCTTCCGCCAGGCGATCCAGCGGGTAGGAGTTGAAGGAGTTTTTCACCCGATCCAATGCTTCGATTAAATCCTTGTGACCTACCGCCAGGCCTACGCGCATTCCCGCCAGTGAGCGGGATTTCGACATGGTTTGCACCACCAGCAGATTGGGGTATTTGTTCACCAGCTTAATTGCGGTTTCACCGCCAAAGTCGATATAGGCTTCATCTACCACCACGACAGACTCGGTGTTGCGCTGCAACAGGGCTTCGATTTTGGCTAGCGGCTCGCCTATGGCCGTGGGTGCATTGGGGTTGGGGAAAATAATGCCACCGTTGTCACTGGGGTAATCGGTGAAATCAATGGAATAGTCCTCGCGCAGCGGAATAGTGCGCGACTCTATGCCAAACAACTTGCAGTAAACCGGATAAAAACTGTAGGTAATATCCGGGTAGAGCAGGGGCTTATCCTGCTGGAAGAAGGCCATAAACAGCAGCGCTAAAACTTCATCCGAGCCATTGCCGACAAATATCTGCTCCTGCTTAACGCCGTAATAATTGGCGATAGTGTCCTTTAATTTTTTGGAGTTGGGGTCAGGGTAGAGGCGCAGCCGGTCGATGGCGTCATGGGTCATCAAATCAATCACGCGCGGCGAGGGCGGGTAGGGGCTCTCGTTGGTGTTCAATTTAATCAGACCATCTATCTGGGGTTGCTCGCCGGGCACATAGGGCTCCAGCTCGCGCACCACCTGACTCCAAAACTTCGACATGACTGCGCCTCGCAGGTATTAACAGGAGCGCGCAGTATACGTGAGCGCTCCGGCGAATGCTCTGCCAAGACCAACTTCCCGGTCGACTTGCGCCTAGTAACCCACGGTAAACCGCTGTTGCAGATGTTGTGGGTGTTCCAGCTCATCCACCAGTGCGACAGCAAAGTCCTGATTGGAAATGCGGCTTTCCCCCTGATCGTTTACCAGCAGCTGATCGCGCCCCAGGCGGAACTTGCCGGTGCGCTCACCCGGCTCGATAAAGGCCGATGGCGACAGGTATGTCCAATTCAATTCGCGCTCGGCGCGCAGGGTAATCAGAAAATCGCGCGCGGCCTGGGCCACACTTTTCCACTCGGCGGGGAAGTCGGGGCTATCCAGCAACTCCACACCGGGCGCCACCTCCAGACTGGCAGCGCCGCCCACCACTAAAAGCCTGCCCACGCCCGAAGCCTTCACCGCTGCAATCAGTGCCGCAAAATTGGTGTTCAGGTAGTGGAAAGAGAGTACTGCGGCATCATGCCCCGCCAGGGTCTGGGTCAGCGCCGCCAAGTCCTCTACTTCCAGAGCTTTGGGGGTAACTCCTGACAGGGATGGGACTTTTTCTGGGTGACGCACCAGGGCGGTAACCTGGTGCTGGCGGCTGGCCAGTTCCTTAAGAATGTGTTGACCGATAAAACCTGTGGCACCGACTAAAGCTACTTTCATGATGTTGTCCTCACTAGTATTGGGGTAATGAATCAGTGAGATCAGTATCCACACAATTGATTGTCCTGATAAGATGGCCAAAATAGTAATCTTTGGGAATTAAAACTGGACAATAGGAGTGGCTATGGCAGGGTTGGCGGATATCAACTTGAATCGCCTGGTGGTTTTTGCTGCTGTTGTAGAGGCGGGGTCAATTACTGCGGCGGCCAAACGTTTAAATCTGGCTAAAACCATGGTCAGCAGTCATATGCAAAAGTTGGAGGCGGAGCTGGGGGTGGGTTTACTGGTGCGCACAACGCGGCGTATGCAACTGACCCAGGCAGGCGAGGATTTTTATCGGGCTTGCCGCCAGATTCTGATTGCCACTGAGGGCGCTATTGCCCAAGCCGCCAGCGGTAGCGACCAGATGCGCGGTCGTCTGCGTCTGGCTACCTCGATAGATTTTGCCGCCACTGTGGTGGCCCCCCTGGCGGCGGAATTGCACCTGGCGCATCCGGAGTTGCAAATTGAGATCCTCGCCAGCGATCAGCGAGTAGATCTGGTCGCCGAGGGGATAGATTTGGCGATACGCATAGGGCGGCTGACGGATTCGAGTCACAAGGCGGCGTTAATCGGCTATTTTGAAGAGTGGCTGGTGGCGCCTCCCAATCTTTTTCCCCAAGGCCTGCCCGGTCATCCCAGCGAATTGGAGGCTTGCCCATTTGTCGGCCTGAGCGTACTCAATAACCCCCTCTATTGGACTTTTACCCACAGCGGGCAAAGCTCCTACAGCCTGCGCTTTAAACCTTCGATTATGGCCAATACTGCTATGGCGGTTAAGGCGGCAGCGCTGGCTGGCGCGGGAATTACAGTGCAACCGGATCTTTATGTCGCCAGCGATATAGCGGCGGGCAAGCTGGTGCGCTTGTTGCCTGAGTGGAAGCTGCCTGGCGGTGGTATCTATGGGGTATTCCCTGCCAGCGCCCAGCGCCCACCTAAAGTAGGGCTGTTTATTGACGCCCTCAAAAGCCGCTATGCTCAATTCATTTCCAGCCAGAGGAGTTAGTTATGGCACCCAGTAAAGCGCTAAAACTGGTTATGCTCGATTTGGATGGCACGCTTTATGTTGGCAACCAACCCATTCCTGGCGCCCATCAGGCTTTGCAGCAGCTGCGCGCGCGCGGCTTGCAGCTCAGGTTCATCACCAACACCACCACCAAAACCCAGCAGCAACTGGTGGCGCAGATGCGCGACTTGGGTTTTGAGCTGCAAGATCAGGAGCTGATTAGCGCCCCCGTGGGTGCGCGCCTTACGCTGGAGCAAATTGAGCGCGATCTGGGGCACGGTTTGCGCATCTGGCCGGTCGTTGCCGAAGCAATTAAGCCGGATTTTGCCAACTTCACTTGGGATGAACAGTGTCCGGATTATGTCGTCCTGGGTGATATAGGCGAGCGCTGGAACCTGCCGCTCATCAATCACCTCTTTCAGGTAGTGCACGGGGGCGCCCAGCTAATTGCCCTGCATAAAAATCGCTTTTGGCAAACGCCTGCCGGTTTGCATGTGGACATAGGTTTTTTTGTTGCCGGGCTTGAATATGTGTGCAGCAAACCGGCGCTGGCCATGGGCAAACCCAATGCCGATTTTTTCCAGCGGGTGCTAGGCTCTGCGGGCGTAACGGCGAGTGAAGCGCTGATGGTTGGGGACGATATAGACAGCGATGTGGGCGGCGCTCAGGCTCTGGGGATCGCAGGGGCTCTGGTTAAAACGGGCAAATTTCGCCAGGGTTATTTTGAGCAGTCCCAGGTGAAACCGGATTTTTTACTGGAATCTATCGCCAGCCTAAACGAGCAGTTGTTTAATTAATGAGCGGCTGGGTGGTTTTTATAACGCAAATTTTAAAATTGGCCACCAGGTATTTCCACTATTAAAAATGCGGGCTCAATTCAGTTATGAATACGTATGCAGTGTTCAAAGTTGGGGTTGATTCGTGTGCCATAGCGGTTGTGCATTGTATTAGTATTCGCCCTTTGGTGAATTCCCGGGTCCCAATAATCCCGGCAACCTGGGGCAAAGCCATCTTTATTACAGTTTTAATAATTAATGTTTAAAAAATATTAAGAATGAATATAGGTTTTTTGCTCAAATTTGGGCGCACGTGCTTAAAGTTGGTGCTAGGCTTGCTCTAAATTGGAAACCCAAGAAAAGTTTCTGTACAAAATTTAACAATAAATAGTGAATTTTCGATTGCATCTTTGAATGCTGCTACCGCTCGCTCTTAAGTTATGCCACAAAAAATATATTTTTATAAAAAAATGAATTTCGGTAATTAAAAACCCAAAAAAATCAAGTTGGCATAAAAACCGCAATGTTGGCCACTAGTGTTTTCCGAGACGATTTATTGACAGCCATTTGTACAGCTTGTTCATTCAGTGGCCTTGGCTTGAGCATCAAGGTTGCGGCCAAACTGTATCTGTGAGTTTCAAATAAATTGTGATCAAGAGCACAAATATTTTTAAGGACATTTGTTGCAGGGAGAGTATGTATTGTTGGGAAGTTGCCGTTCGCGGTTTTTTCATTATCAGGAAGGCACTCTAGGCAGTTTCTGACCATGCTCACAAGGCGTGCAAAGGTTGTCTATTAGTGTTTTTATTTCTTACTGCAACCATTGGGGAAAAAACATGAATAAAAAGCATCAGTTAGCTACTGCTATTCGTGCAATCACGCTGGGGTTTACCGGAGCTCTGGTAACTCTGTCTTCAGGCGCATTATCTTCAGGCGCTTTCGCACAGGAGGCGCCCAAAAGCGCACAAACCAATGTCGAAGAGGTGATGGTTACTGGTTCGCGCATTAAACGTAATGACTTGACATCTAACAGTCCGATTGCGGTAATTGATGCCTCCGAGCTCAAACTCGCCAATACCATCAACCCGGAAGAGTTCTTGCGTAGCGATCCACGCTTTGTTGCTGCCGTTGGTTCTAACACCAACAATGGTAACGACGGCGCCGCAACGGTAGACCTGCGCAACCTGGGTGAAGAGCGCACGCTGGTGTTGATGGATGGTAAGCGTTTTACGCCTTACGACTATCAAGGTCTGGTGGATTTGAGCATGATCCCCACCGCGCTGATTGAGCGCGTAGAAGTTGTTACCGGTGGTGCATCCGCGGTATACGGTTCTGATGCAATTGGCGGTGTAGTGAACTTCATTATGAAGAAGCACTTCACAGGCGTAGAGTTTGATGCGTCTACTTCATCCACCTTTGAAAACGATGGCAAAACCAAAGACTTCAGTCTGACTTTTGGTGGTGATATCGATGGTGGCAAAGGCAACATAGTTGCCAACCTGTCCTACAGCAAACGCGACGCGGTATACCAGGGCGATCGCAAGTATTCTGAATTCCAATTGAATAACGCGTTGGAACCAGGCGGTAGTGAGACTCACCCCAACGGCACTATTTATACTGCGGTAGATTCACCGACGCTGGGTGCAGGTGCTGAAAACGCGCTGCAGTTCGATGACAACGGCAATCTGGGCACTGATGAACAATTGTTCAACTTTAACCCCTTCAACCTGCTGCAGGCACCGCAAGAGAAATTTACCGGCACAGTAATCGCCACTTACGACCTGACCGATGACACCAAATTTTTCTCGCGCATGTCCTTTGCCAACAACCAGGTTAATACGGTTATTGCGCCCTCGGGCACCTTCTTTTTCCCCTTTACGGTTAACGTAGATAATGCTTTCCTCAGCAGCACCGACCAGGCGATTTTGGCGGAGCTGGATTCTGTGGAAGAGGGCACCGCGCAAAACGATGGTGTGGTGGATATTCAGTTTGGTCGTCGCCTGCTCGAGCTGGGCACTCGCGACTCCCAATATGAAAACACCACTATGCAATTTGTTGCGGGCTTGCAGGGTAAAATTGCTGACAGCTACGATTGGGAAGTCTTTGCCCAGCGCGGCCGCACTTCGCGCACCCAAAACTTCCTCAACGACTTCAACTACACAAAATTGCAACAGGTCATGTTGGCGGTAGTCGATCCAGA
>CBINKF010000018.1:0-13591 GCA_966251115.1 uncultured Cellvibrio sp. | reverse complement strand
TTAGCCTGCGCCAGACGCAACACCTGGGTGTACCCCTGGAATTCGCGCCTGTGCGACAAACAAAAATCCCGCACCTCTGGTGGCAGAAATTCAAACGACTCAAAGCCCGCAAAAAATTCGCCGCGCGCAATAAACAATCCCAGTGTTTGATTGCACAATCGCTCCGCCAGGTTGAGCGTCATATTGCCAACATCGTCCAGCGAGGCTATTTGCTGCAGGGTAATGGCGTAGTGCACCAGTTGATTCAAGGACTCGTGTTGCTGATCGAGCAGGTGGATGTTTTTTTCCAGCGCGGCAGTGCGCTCAGCCACTTTGGTTTCCAGGCTTTCGTTGACTAGATGCAGCTCGGCAAACTGCTGGCGAATAGTGGCTTCCATAGTGCCCAGTAAACCAAAAACCTCGGCAAATTCCTGGTATTGCACCGACGCGGGTTCCTGCGGCAGGGGCGTAGTCTCGTTAAAACTGTTGGCGCTCATTCGGCTGGTCAATTCGGTGAGGGCGCGCAGCGGGCGGTCCAGTTTGTCCGCCAGCATTTTAATAACCACCAGCATCAACAATAAAAACAACAAGGCGATAGCAGCCTGGGTTTGGTAGCCTTGAATCACCTGCCACCAAACACCTTCAATGTTCTGGCCCACATCCAGCATCAGCGAAATGCCATCCAGCCCGACAATTATCGGGGTATTCATTTGGTGATTGAGCCGCTGCTTGCTACCCCGGGTGAACAGTACCTGCTCGCCATTGCGCAGTTGCACCCAGGAAAATTCCAGATTACCGCTGGTCGCCATATCGTCCATCAGCTTGCTCAGGTTAAGGTTGATCAGCAGTAAGCCATCTACCTGAAACGGCTTGGCAATGGAGTTACTCGCCGCCAGTATCGGCCGCACAAATACTGGTTGGCGATTGGAAATATGCGCGCCTGTGGCGGTGGTGATATCACTTTTACCTGCGCCAGAACCACCGCCTTCGGGGATAAACAAGCGCGGGCGGGGATCGCGAATCACCTCTGGCGACTCCACTAATTTGGCCAGATAGCTCTCATAGGGCGTCATGTCTTCGGTGAGCGCCTGACTGGGCAATACCTCGACAGGGAAGAGCTCTTTGTCGATTAGCATAACGCTGACTGCGGCCGGGTTGCGGCCCATAAACTCTTCAATTTTTTTAACCGTAACCGGGCTGAGGATAGGCATGGACAAGGAGCGGATAACCGCCCCATCGCTGGCGATGCGATCCAGATCGGTAAGCACCTGGCGCAGCGCTTGAGACAATGCAAAAGCGGTGCGTTCACCACTGTGACTTAATTCGCGCTGGTCGGTGGCCATGCGCTTTTGATAATCATCGCGCAGCTGATAAATGCATAAAATCAGCACGGGAATAGCAACCGCCGCCCATACCAGGGAGAGCAGCGTGCGACGGAAACTTTTGAGAGCCATGTTAGTCACGGGATTACTCGGACACTGTCTCTGACCAGCCTAGGCGCTACAGCGCCGATTTGCAAAATCCACTCAGGGGGCGGCGGAGGTAGACTGTGCCGACTGGGCATTGCGAATGTAGCGCTCGGCCAGTTGCTGCATGTATTTGGCGGCGGCAGGTGCACTTAAAGCCCCTTCGCGGTAGCGGATAAAACCCTTGCCGATCACATCCCAAATAAAGGTCATTTCCTTATCCGCCGGCAGGGGTTTGGTGTCTTGCATCAGCGCTAACATTTGCTGCCGATAGCCAGTGGCATGGGCCTGAGCATAGCCAAGCGCTTTGGTGTCCACGGGAATAGCCCCCACCAAATCCCACAGCTGCTGCTGCACGGGCTCACTCTGCAAATAGTTCACCAGGGCAATAAGCTGGGTGCGCTTCGGGCCGTTAAAACTATCGTTGGGAAAGGCCACCACATGGGAGGAAAAGGTCGGCAGCAATCTGTGGCCCTCAGCGGCGGGAATCGCACTTACCCCCAAATTTGGTCCAAGGGCAGCGGCAAACTCATTGCCCACCCAATCGCCGTTAATGGTGTAGGCCACCTTGCCGCTCTTAAACAGATTCACCGCGCACTCATAACTGCAATCCGGGTAAGGCACTTGTTTGTCATACAGCCCCTTGTAAAACGTCATGGCGGCAATCATCGCCGGGGTGTTTAGCTCCACCTTGCCATCGACCAAAGGCCAGCCGCCATAAGCGCCTAAAAACGGCAAAAACCAGTAGGCCTCCTCGTAGCTCCAGGCGATTGCGCTTAAACCTTTAGCCGCCAGCTGTTGTTTTTGCACCAGCAGATCACTCCAGTCAGTCGCCGGTTGGCTGACCAGGCTTTTGTTATAAAACAACATCAGGTGATTGCCTTGCATAATGGGAGCGCCATAAAGCTCACCATCGCTGCGCGCCGAATCCCAAATACGGGCGGGTAATTTAGCTTGAAACATGTCGGGGTTAAGCGGCGAGTAGTGAATAAACTCATGCAACCCCACGTGATCGGCGGGCATGATAATCGCGTCTGGTGTCGCGTTTTGCTCCGCCATCCCCAGTATCTCCGCCTTAAGCGCATTTTGCTCCTTAAACTCCGCTTTAACGGTGACCTCTTGCGCTTTGGCAAAGTTATCCAGTATCTGCCCGAGGTTATCTTTGGAGTAGGTGTAAACGATGCTAATTGCATTCGGCGCCGCCACGACCTTGCCGGAAAAAACAACGCTAAAAACCAGGCAACACCAGAACAATCTCATAAGCTCACCACCTAAAATCAGCTGTTAACAGAGTGTAGCAATTCCAGAGAAAGGCGCTTTTTCAAATATCAGGCTCTTGATTGCGCCGACGCGTAAAAGCAAAAGGCCGCTGCAAGCAGCGGCCTTTTGCAATCCCGCAACAACCCATTAGAAGGAGTAGTTGGCTCCTACGTAGAAGGTGCGGCCAAACCACTGCAGCGTACGCGGCAGATTTTCATCAAACATGTAACTGCGGTTGGGCTCGTTGGTGAGGTTGCTGATGGAGAAAACCACATCGAAACCATTGTCAAAATTATAACTGGCCTGATAGTCCAGCACCGTTTCGGGAGCATAGATGATTGGCTGCAGATTCACGTTACGAGTCTCGCCGACGAAGGAGTCCTGGAAGGTGGTAGACAACCGGGTTTCGAAGCCGCCATAGCTGTAGAAAATCGTCATATTGGCGGAGTTTTCCACCAGCCCCGGGAAAGGTAAGGTGCCGTTGGTCTGCAGGCTTTCCACCGGGTTTTTCACGGTGATCTTACTGTCGGTCCAGGAGTAGCTGGCGCTGATCCCCAAGCCCTGCCACATTTCCGGCAAGAAGTTAAAGGTTTGAGTATAGGAGACCTCTATACCGCGAATATAACCGCCGTCTTTGTTGTTGATGGAGGTTGAGTAGGTGCCATTCTCCACTTCCACATCTACCGGCAGGCCGCCCTGGTTAACTTCCCAGGTATCGGGCACATCAAATCCCGCCGCGCGGAAATCAAAGTGCTCGTAGGTCACATCCTGAATAAAGGATTTGATCTCGCGATGATAGCCTGCAATCACAAAGGCACCATTGGTTTCAGGCATATAGTGCTCGAAGGATATATCTACCTGATCAGCAATGAACGGCGTCAAGTACGGCGACGTATTGCTTCCATAATTAAAGTATGGCGTTTGCCCTACGAAGGAGATAGAGCCTTCCGAATCCGGCGCAGCCAAGCGGTTGATAGGTGGGCGCGAAAGCACGCGCGCTACCGCAAGGCGCAACTGATTGTCTTCAGCCAAGGTGTAATTGAGGTTGAGCGATGGCAGATTGTAACTGTACTCAGTACCCAGGCGCTGATAGGCGTAATCCGAACGGCACTCACCTACTTCGTCGCAAATTTCAATCGCACCGTTTTCCACGCTGCCATTGACGTTTACAAGAGCTACGCTCGACTGGTCGGTTTTAATATGGCGCAGGCCGATATTACCCAGTAACTCGCGCCCCAGCAGTTCGGTGTTGATATTGGCCTGGACATAAAAAGCCGTCACTTTTTCATCTATATCTGCGCGCTGCTTCATCGACCAGTCGCGCCCTTCACCCCAGCGCGCAGCTGGCTCAATGGAGCGCGGTTGGGCGATACCATCCTCGTGCTTTCTGAAGTCATCAAGTACCAGGCCATCAGCCACCGCCTGCTTGATAATTTTGTCGCCATCTATGGCCAAAAAGCTGGGGAAATTGTTGAAATCACCTTTCCAATTGACCACATCAGAGGTGTCTTCTGTCACGGGCAGCGACCAATCGCGGTCGTAGAACCCGCCGTAAACAAATACCTGTCGGCGATCCTTGTGGTTGCGCTTGGAGTAGCGCGCACCCGCTTCCACAGAGGCAAGGACAGGCATATCCAGTTCATATTTAAAATCTGTGCGCACTGCATCTATCACATCTTCATTGATATGCGGATAGCGCTCGTAGTTACTCACACGCACATTGCTCACACCATTTTCATCGTAGCTGGCGTAATCGCGGCTCATGGAAATGCTGGGTAGATTAATGCCATCGAGCAGGTAGGTCACACTCTGATCCGGATCGCGCTCATAGGGATCTGAGTTGGGGGTTGGGTCAGTTTTGGCGCGATAGAGATACGCGCGTACCACACCGTCCTCCTGGCGGCCATTGGCTTCCGAGTGGGAGATATCCAGCGAAGCAGTCAGCGCGTCTTGTTTCCACTCAACATTAAAACCGCCAGAGAGCAATTCGTTAGTCTGGGTCACGTCGTTGCTGTTGATCTGCAGGTTAAACCCTGTAGGCGCACCATCATCCACGGCAAACTCGCCACCAATAATCGCCGAGTTATTCCACAGCACAGCGCTGTTAATGGTGGCACTCTTTAACGGCTGTACGCGGAAGCCGCGCGAATAACTGTCCGATTCGAACTTGGAATAAAACACATCACCCTGCAGGGTCAAAGCGTCATTGGGTTGAAACTCAATATTGGCCACATAGCCATCGCGGGTTTCGGTACCGCCGGTTTGGAACAGCTCAAAACCGTCGGAGATAAATACCGAATTGGGACGATTATCGGTGGGCAACAAATTAAAATCGCGGTCGACGATTTGTGTTTGCAGGCCGCTCTCGGTTAATAGCGAGTGAGGTGTGCTCTCGTAGTTGTATTGTTCAAAACGCACCGCTGAGCGTGGCTGTACCAATCGCGCATAACCCAGCGACAGGCCAAGTTTTTCGTCGAATAGTTTCTTTTGATAGGAAGCAGAAATGCGCTGGCCCACAGCATCGGCGCCGTAAATATCGGCAGCCTGATCGTTGTAACTGCCGCGCACACCAAAGGTAAACTTCTGATCGCTGGTTAAATCCAGCGCGCTGGCAGTTTTTAATTCCACAGTACCCGCCACACCGCCTTCAATCAGCGATGCCTTGGGTGACATATACACCTGTACCGATTGAATCAGCTCTGATGGGAACTGACTGAACTCCATGGCGCGGGTACCGTTAGGTGATACTTGTTCGCGGCCATTCAATGTGGAAAAGACAAAGCCTTCGCCCATACCGCGTACCTGGATAGTGCCCGCCTGGCCGCCAGAGCGCGTTACGGTAATACCTGGAACCCGGCTCAGGGCATCGGCGATGGACACATCCGGCAGAGTGCCCAGGTCATCCGCAGAAATCGCCTGAACAACTGTATCGGCATTGCGTTTAACATCGATACTGTTTTGAATGGATTTGGCGTAACCCGTAACAGTTACTTCTTCAATTGGCTGTTCGCTATCTTGCGCATAGAGAGCGCCAGAGAGGGATGCCAGGACAACTCCCGACACAACAGCGGCGAGTGGTTTTAGCGTAAAAGTTTTCATGTGCTTAATCTCGGCTCGTTATTTATTTTGCTATCGGCTCCCGCACCTGGGCGGGAGCCTGCTCCAATTACTGTGCGTCAACGGTGACGGTCATTGAATCCTGCACGCGGGTATCCAGCGTGAAGGTGTAGTCACCCGTTGTTGGAATTGTGATAGCAATATTGTCGCTAGATCCCTGAGTTAAGAGTGTGGGCTCACCGACTGTTGCTGACTGTGCACCCAGATTAGGATTGCCCCAGTTGGACTCAGCCAGTTTGAACACATAGTCACCCGCAGCAACACTTGTGGTGAAGGTGTAGCGCCCTTTTCCGGCATAGCTCATCAAATTGCCGACATCCGCGTTCCAGCCAGAGGCGGTGATGGTACCGCGCACATAAACGGGAGTTGCGGCAAATATATCGTCGAGGTATACACGGATCACCGGTGCCGATGGATTGCGCGCATCAACTTCAAAACGGTAGGTTCCGGCAGTGGCAATCGTAATATGCAGGTTGTCGTTGCTGCCGGGTACCAAGGTAACCTCCTGACCGGGAGTCAAGGCCGTGGAAGAACCAAGGTTCACCGTACTCCAGTCGCTGGAGGCAACTTTGAATTGATAATCGCCTGCAGTCATGGCCACACTCAGCGCATAAATACTGTCACCTTCGTAAACCAGCTCATTGCCTGCGTCGGTATTTCCCCAACCGCTGGCGGTGACTTCGCCACGCAAATAAACAGAAGTGCCTTTGTAGGTTTCCGGGTCAACGATTTTCAAGGTGGGTGCGGTGGTGCTCGCCGAGGCATCCAACACAAAACGCAGTGGCTGGTTAGCTGCTAGGTTCAGTGTCAGGTTGTCATTGGCCCCCTGGATCAAGGCAACGGAATCGCCCACATTAAGCGTGAAGGCACCACCAAGGTTTGGACTGTTCCAATTAGCCTCTGCAATTTTAAATAGGTTAGAACCAGCCAAGGCATCGGTTAGCAGAGAGTAAACTCCCTCGCCGTCGTAATGCATTTTGTTAGCCGCAGTTGCATCCCAACCGGCAGCGGACACTGCACCACGCACATAGATAGCAGTATCACCATAGGGAACAGGAATAGCAGCACCTATAGTGGCCAATGCCGAAAGCCCTTGCCCTTGCGCGCCGGATTGAGCCTTCACAAACACGGCGGTGGTGTAGGCAGGAACGGTAAACACGCCACCGCCATCGGCCTCGGCAAAGCTCGCGGTTTTTACGACTGAGTCAGCAGAGTTTTGCTGAATGGTGTGAAGCGCAAAACCAGTTGCAGTATTTACCTTGGCATTTTGGGTGGTTGCTGTGCCGTTAACCACTACCACTATGGCATCGACATTGGGGTCTAAATCAGCGCGCGGCGTTGACTCAGTACCCGCCACTGTACCTACGCCATCATCCAGGCTAAATACAATCAATCCTGGCACCTGGGTTTTACCGCCGTCGTGAAAGCCAAGACGATCCATTACTTCCTGGGCTGTAGTCAGGCTAAACAGTGGTGAGCCAGAGGCAATTTTCAGGTATTCCTGGAATACTGCGTTTGACTTTTCAATTTCCGCCATGTCGGGTTTGGTGTTGGGGTTAGCAAATAAACCTGCAACATATTCATCGGTAACACCATCGCGGAGCTCTGGAGGTAAACCAACCCCCCAGTTGTTGGAAGCCATGGTGAAATCCACCGCGTTAAACCAATCGCCAGCGTTATAGCTGTTGGGGCACATGGATTTGGAGCGCAGCAATTCGGTACCCATTTGGAAGAAGGGTACACCCTGGCTGAGCAACACGACTGATTGAGTCAGGCTGTCCACACGCACGCGATCAGCCAGGGACATGTCGACAGGCAACGCATTGGGGCGATGCATCCAGTCCCACAGGGTTTCGTTATCGTGCTTCTCGGCGTAGTTAATGGCTTCCTGCGGGTCCAGATTATAAGCGCCTACGGTTTCCGCTTTAACCAGTACACCGGATTTGGTTTTCAACAGGAAATCTTTGAGGTTGCCGGCAATACCTGCACGCACCGCATCGACATTGTCACCTTTAATCAAAGCCATTTGCTGCAGCGGGTTGCGGATGCGATCGTTAAACGTGCCTATGCCCGTTCCGGCCAGTTCTTCCTGAGTTGCGCGTGCACTGATGCGGTCACCGGAAGTCCCGCCATTTGGTGTCCAGGCCTCGGCGTAGAAGTAGCTGTCAGGATCAATCGCTTTAACCGCATCATAGGCGTCTACCAACGCGGCTTTGGGCATAAAGCCAGACTGGTCAAAACGGAAGCCGTCCACCTTATATTCGCTGGCCCAGATGAGCAGAGAATCTTTCATCAACTTGGCCATCATGCGGTGCTCGGTCGCTGTGTCGTTACCTGCACCGGTACCATTTTCCACTTCGTTAGTAGCAGCGTTAGTGCGGTAGTAATAACCGGGAACGATTTTGTCAAACACAGAATTGGGGCTGGTAATGCCCGAGGTTGAGGTATGGGGGTACACCACATCCATCACCACTCGCAGGCCCATGCTATGCAGCGCCTGGTTCATAGCACGCATTTCCTTGATGCGAGTTTCACCTTGGGAATTGGTCGCGTAACTGCCGTCGGGAGTGAAGTAGTGCTCTGGATCATAGTTCCAGTTAAAACCATCCAGATCACCCAAAATGGCTTCCAGTTCACGCGCCCTGGCCGATTCCGGGTCATAGGACTCCAGCAGGCTACGTAATGTACTCGAGTAGCTTACAGTGCCGTCGCAGATACTAACGGACGCTGGATCGTCTACACGCTGGCAAAGGTCGAACACATAGCTATCAAGGTTGGCCTGGCTATCAAAATCTTCTTTGATACTGGAGCCATCGGCTATAGGCAGTAAATGGACATATTTGAGGCCGGCATCAGCCAGAGCCTGCAGGTGCTGCATAGGCACCGAGTCAGCCTCGGTAAATGCCATGTACTTGCCGCGATAAGCCGCCGCAGTGCTCGCATCGTTAACGCTGAAGTCGCGTACCTGAGCTTCGTAGATACTGGCAGTTTCGGGCGCGCCAGCGTCGGGGACTACCTGTGCATCCCACCCAGCGGGCTTGATATCGGCATCATCCAGATTTATAAACTGGGAATATCGGCCATTGGACGCCAAAGAAACTGAGTAGGGATCAGTTACTTCCAGGCGCAGAATTTTTTTCTCCTGCGGATTGTAGGAAGTAACGCGGAAACGATAGTACTTGCGATCCATTTCCGGCGCTGTGCCTGTGTAGGACCAGATACCAGTGTTGTTGTCCAAGGTCATATCTTTAGTGGCAGATACGCGCAATGGATCACCGGAATATATGCGCAGCTCTACTTTCTGTGCAGTAGGTGCCCAGACAGAGCTAGTAATACCGCTGGAGCCGTAACTCAAACCAAGCTGAGCTTCATCAGCATCGTCGTCGCCAGTGGTATACAGTTGGTCAAGCACTTCAGCTACTTGAACGCGCGTGGCACGACCGCGCTCAACTGTCACGCCATCTTCATCTGCATCGTAGCGACCGACAATCAGTAACTCATCTTTGAGCGCCGATTTGATGGCATCCAAACTGACCGTATCCGGCAGGTCATAGGCATAGTAATTGGCCAGTTGTGGCACCTGAGCTTTTTCATCATCGGTCAGAAGACGACCTTCCGAGAGCTCAGCTAGCAGCTCACCGCCAGTAATACTACCGTCATCTGCACCCGCCATACCGCCAGCGGTGGAGTGATAAAGCGCAATTTTTTTACCCGCCGCAAATTCGCGATCCCAGACGATAGTGTGGGAGCCAATCCAATGGGCTTCGATACCACTAATAGCAACTGCTGGCTGCTTAAGGGTACAAACATCATTAATACAAATAGGAAGTGTGCTGGAGCGGCTGTTCCGCATATTTTGGGTGTTCACTATCACCCACATCATGCGATCGTATTGGCCGCCGTCATGTTTAATACTGATCTTCAGGTTTTCAGTTTGCACTATGCCACCGGCACCGGGCGCTTTAATAATAAAGTTGCCGCAGCTACCCAAATCACTGGTAGGAATGACAAAAAAGGCGCCGTAATAGGGATCGTGCCTTACCCCAGGTTCACCTGTATCGTGACTGCTGATATGCGGCCCGTTGGGCCAGACAGTATCTATGGCATAAGTGGTGTTGGTGCCATCGGTTACTGAATTAGCCCAACCATTACATCCCTCTTGCCACAGGTGCAGGTTGTAACCGGCAAAGTCAGCGTTTTTATCGGCACTATCAACGTTTACATAGATAACGACTTCATTTTCGCCAGGGATTTTTTCCGGAGTGGGAAAGTCTGGAACAACACAATCACCGACATCATTGCGTATCTCTCCAACAGGACATGCGGGCGGCACATAAGGATCGCGCGGCAGACCGCACTGGCCGTTATCCAGTAAAACCTCTGGGTCACGACAACTTGGAAAATTCGTTTGTTTATTGTCAGTACCACTACCGCCTCCGCAACCGGATAGGACGGCAATGCCGAATAGCAGGGCTAAAAACCCCAATTTTTTTCGATAGTTGAGCATTACTAAACTCCCCGCATAGTTATTTTGATTGGAAACGAAATTTGAACCGATCCCCAAGTACGCGCCTGGCGCGATGATTAATAGCTACAACAACAAACTAAAAATCCAGGGTTTAAAACTTAAAAAAGAAATGACAGATTTGAATGACCCAAGGTTTTGTCTTTATATCTATTCACTATCAACAACCTCGGCACGGAAATTCGCGCTTGAATTTAGTCTAAGGCGACCAAATTATTTGCGCAATTTGCATACGTATGCACACTTCCCAAGTGATCGGCTAGACAAATAAATTGAGTATTTTGGTAAAACTTGGCTTAACTGCCCACCGAAAAGTGTGGCCAGGCACTAAGCCTTAATAGCTGAGAGAGGATGAGATTACGTAAAACTTAGAAAAAAATGGCGCAGTAAAAACTGCGCCTAATTATCAACAGCGACGATAAACAACAAGAAAGGAGAAGATATTCATTGCGTAATCAAGACAGTTAAGCGGGAGCAGCTTCAGGTGATTACCAATGTCTTAATGCTAGAAACAATTAGCCCAAGCCTCAACATCATGCATACGTATTCATGCACACTGACCGGGCTACATACGTATGCACAGCCACATGAGCAGAAAAACACAAGGCAACAACTCGCTTAGCACCAAGGATTCTAGCTGTATTCTCCTGTAATAACTTTTCTCGTTCTGCGCGTTTTAAAAACACCATTGAGCAACGATCTTCCCGGTACTTCAACATACTTATAGGACAAGCCAGCCGAGCCTATACTCAGCCCGACAAAAACCACCACATAAGCCAACTTAAACAACGGAGGCGCACTCGACCAACCAGCAGTTAGTTTCACCCAGGGCAATAAAAACCAAAAAAACATAAACCAAACCCCGTGCATCAAGTAGATTGAATAGGAGATGGTACCCAGGTATTGAAATAACTTGCGCTGTAAAATCGCGCGGGTTCTCGCCCGGTTATAGGAAACGGCCAGAATCAAACAACAAAACACCGTTATAATTGCCAAGTCGTTGACATAAAAATGAAATACTCCCGCCACGCAAAGCAGCAGCGCCAAAATCACATAGTCCTTTGCCAACCATTGCCATCGGCCGCGCTGATAAAAGCTGTAGAGCCCCAGGCCAATAACAAATTCGAACAGGCAGCGAAAAAAACCATAGTTGAAGGTAATGTCCAATTTTTTATCCGGCAGGCTGTAAACCAGTACAACCAGCAGCCCAAAGCCAAGGGCCATTATCAAGCCGTTAACTATTTGCGATCGCCCCCATAGAAACCAAATGACGACGGACGCGGCCACATAGGTCCACCATTCGGCCGCTATGGACCAGGAGACTATATTCCAGGAGAGATACACATGCTGCTTCATCGCATGGGTAAATAAAAAATGACTGGGCAAGGCGCTCCAGGCAAAAAAGGTCTTCCAACTCCCATCTACCACACTGGGAAACCAATAAGCGGCCAGGGGCGCGCAAATTATTAATAGGGACAAGGTGAAAATATGAAGCGGATAGACGCGTGCAAATCTGGCCCAGAGGTAATCTTTTATTGCTGTCAATTTATTGCCCTGGTGCAGACGCGCACCATAGACATGCATCATTACAAAGCCGCTTAACAAAAAGAAAAAATCCACCCACAGATAACCCTGGGAAAAAATACCGGTTTGATGTCGTGGCACCAAGCCCCCCAGGTCGCGGTAAAACAAACTGACATCTATGTGAAACAACATTACCCATATAGCCGCAAGGCCGCGCATAGGCGTCAATGAATCAATATAAGTCACTTTTTCACTAGCGCCAGTATTCACTGACTCCGTATTTTTTATCTCCACACTAGCAGTCATGCTGGCCCCTTATTTTTATCGCAAAGAAATAAGAGGCCAGCTTAGAGAGGTGTAAATTAAACCCCAAGGGCGTGCATACGTATTCAGCTTGAAAAAATACCCCGTCCAGCGGGGTATTGGGTAAACACATGCGCGTTATAAAAAATTATTGCAGTTTGAGCACCAGGGAATCCAGCGGCGCCAACTCCAGCACCAGCTTCGCCTGCTTATCCTGTACATTCAGGCTGTAGCTTTTCGAAGTATCGCCCAGATACGAAGCCAGATTATAACGACCGGGTTTTAATCGCCAGGTTTGCAAAAGATCCGCAGGTAATTGCAAATCAAAATGCTGAGCACTGGAACCAAAGTTACACACGACCAACCAGCGCTCTTCGCCTTGCCAGCGCGCAAAGGCGAACAGCTGCCCATTGTAGCCCTGGCTATTACCGCGATTAAATTGATGCAATTCGTGATATTGCCCTTTAAAACCCGCCTCATTGGCAGAGAGGTTTAACAGTTGCTGATAAAACTGACGCAACTCATGCTCTGCCGGTGTCAGCTGACCGCCGTCAAACTTGCCACCGTTCATCCAGCGCTGATGCGCCGGGACACCGGCATAATCAAAAATACTGGTGCGACTTGGTTTACCAAAACCTGAATCCAACGCCCCCCTCTCGCCCTCCTCCTGGCCAAAATAAATCATGGTGGGCGAGCTGCCAATTAAAGTTGACACCACCATCGCCGGTTTTGCGTTTTCAGGGGCGCCGGCAAACTCTGGGGATGCTATACGCTGTTCGTCATGGTTTTCCAAAAAGTGCAGCATATGGGATTCAATATCCAACACCGAATTTTGGGTGGCCACCAGCGCATCGGTAGAGCTGCGCCCCTGAATAATTGCCTTAAGCGTATCGTAAAGGCCCACTTTATCGTAGAGATAATCCATTTTGCCAAGCTGGATATAGTTGCGGTATTCAGCGGGGTTATAAACTTCGGCCAATAAAAATGCCTGGGGGGTTTTAGTTTTAATGGCCGAGTTTAAATAACTCCAAAATTCCACCGGCACCATTTCTGCCATATCAAAGCGAAAGCCATCTACACCTTTATCCAGCCAGTATTCGGCAATCTGGCGAAATTTAATCCAGGAGCTGGGCACACTTTTATCAGCCCAAAACGCGTAATGTTCTGCAATGGATTTTTGCGCAAACTCAGCAGGCAGTGCGGGAAAGTCTTTACTGCCATCGGGGCGAACGCCGTAATTGATTTTGACGGTTTCGTACCAGTCATCAAATTTTGGCTGGGCGCGATTGGAGTTGTTGCCGGTCCATTTAGCCGGGTATTCGTCAAACTTACCATCGGCCATTGGGTTTGACTCGCCGCCTAAGGGTTTGTAACCGCGCTCCGGTTCAGGCACTTTAAATGGCTCACCCACCACATA
>CBINKF010000017.1:0-13874 GCA_966251115.1 uncultured Cellvibrio sp. | reverse complement strand
AAAAAACCTATGGTGTATCCACCAGCAATAAAAACTATGAACCAGCAGACGCAGACCTACCCTCGGTAGAAGTCTGGTCCAGTGAAAAATATTTAAACTTTATTCCCGAAGTTTTTGCCGCAGTGCGAAAAGAATTTGGCAATGACCTGCACCTGCTGCACGACGTGCACCACCGCTTAACTCCCATAGAAGCCGCGCGCCTGGGTAAAGACCTGGAGCCCTATCGCCTGTTTTGGATGGAGGATGCTGTGCCTGCAGAAAATCAGGAGAGCTTCAAACTGATTCGCCAGCACACCACGACACCGCTGGCGGTTGGCGAAGTATTTAACTCCATCCACGATTGCCGTGAACTGATACAAAACCAACTTATCGACTATATTCGTACGACTATAGTTCACGCTGGCGGTATCACCCAGGTGCGCCGCCTGGCCGATTTCGCCAGCCTTTTCCACGTGCGCACCGGCTTCCACGGCGCCACTGATTTGTCGCCTGTGTGCATGGGTGCGGCGCTGCACTTCGACTACTGGGTGCCCAACTTTGGTATCCAGGAACACATGGCCCACAGCGAACAAATGAACGAGGTATTCCCCCAGGCCTATAAATTTGATGACGGTTATTTCACCCCCGGAGAAGCGCCGGGTCACGGCGTCGACATAGATGAAAAGCTCGCCGCCAAGTACCCTTACAAGCGCGCCAGCCTCCCCGTTAATCGCTTGGAAGACGGCACCCTCTGGCACTGGTAATTGGTTGCCCAGGCGGGCAATAGCAAAAAGTTAACCCCTTAAAGACCTCGCTGGATTTTTTATCTGCCGAGGTTTTTTTACAATTGAATTAAGCCTCGCTTTTATCGGATAATTAGCGCGCAGCTGTCGCAAATACTTCGAAATCCATTTCCAATATTTTTAATAATAAATTACCGGAGATTTCATCATGCTAAAGATTCGCCGCCTGTTCCTCATCACCTTGAGTTGCGCCCTGGCGCCACTGAGTTTTGCCGAAACAGACATCAATCCCAATTTTATTTATCTATACAAAGGCCAGCCGCAACAGCGCAGCATATCGCTGGGCGACCCTTCCAATTGGAGCCTTGGCTTACAGGGCCGAGAGGGCAAATCTGCCTCTGGCAAGTTGATTGTCAGCATTACAGATTTTAAAGATAAGGGCGACGCATTAAATCTGGAATGGGATGCAAAGGTCGCCAACCTGGGAAGTTTTTCACTCTACGGCAACCCTGTAGATTTGAGCAAGTTCAAAGACGCCGCAGCCCTGACTATAGATATGCGAGTTGAATCCAAGCCGAGCAAAGATGTGCGAATTGGAATGGACTGTGGTTACCCCTGCCGCGCCGACCTGGTCATTAATAATTTAATTAGAAAAATGCCCAAAGGCGAATGGTTCTCTCTGCCTATACCACTCAATTGTTTCAAATCTGATAACTTCGACCTGAGCAAAATCAACGGCCCCTTTACTATAGCCACAGATGGAAAATTTAGGGTAAGCATTACCAATGTGCGGTTAGAGCGATTGCAGGAAGGCGAGAAAGGCTGCGCTGAAAATTCAAATAAGTGAAACTGCTATGCCTCTGGTGGAAATTTTCGCAAAAATTCCACCAGAGGCAAAAGTGTTTTAGCCCACCTTGACGCCAACTGCAGAGGTCGCCGCGCAGTGCTGACGGATAAACTCCTCATGAGATGGCATCATATTCAAGCGATTTTGAATACCGGTACGAATTTGGGTTAATTTGATTCGCAGCTCGTCCGCAGAATAAACATCGGCAATAGGGTGGTAAGCTTCAGGATAAAAACCCTGCCCAACCAAAACACTGAACCAACTCTGCTCTTTAAACAATTCATCCAAGCGCACCATTACATCTCCGCGCATGCGGAAGGTTTCAAGTTTTTCGCGAAGGCTATCAGGAATAGCCATCGCTTTAACGTATCTCCAAAACTCCGTATCGTCTCGCTCGGCAGTTTTGTAGTGAGCAATAAGGAAATCTTTAATATCGGTATATTCGTGCTGCATCTCCCGATTAAAGCGGTCAATCATTAATTGGCTAAGACCATCTTTGGGAAACATAGTCAGTAATTTCGCAATGGTGACTTGCACCAGATGAATACTGGTTGATTCCAATGGTTCGAGGAATCCGCTAGCCAAACCCATGGCGATGCAGTTTTTATCCCAGCACTTATTGCGCACACCAGTCACAAAACTTAAAACCTTGGGATCAGCGGTTGCCTTGCCATCCAGTCGCGCAAGTAATGAAGAACAAGCCTCATCATCACTCAGATATTTATCGCAGAATACATAGCCATTACCAATTCTATGCTGCAGGGGAATTCGCCACTGCCAGCCAAATTCCTGAGCGGTAGCGCGCGTATAGGGCAATAAGGGGCCAGAGCTTTCACAGGGAACAGCCACAGCTTTATTAACCGGCAACCAATGGCTCCAATCCTTATAACCCGCCTTAAGCGTCTGCTCGATTAATAACCCACGAAAACCGGAGCAATCAATAAAGAGATCACCAACAACCGAGCTACCACCCTCTAATTGCAGGCTTTCAATAAAACCTGTATGTGAGTCCTGTAGCACCTGGATAACTTTGCCCTCAACCCGCCTAACGCCACGCATTTCAGAATAGCGCCTTAAAAAAGCCGCATAAAGGCTGGCATCAAAGTGGAAGGCATAATTTACCTGGGGTATATATCTCGGGCCGGACTCACCTTTGGTGCGCGCAAACTTATGCGCATAAGCGGCTTCTGTTTCCATACTGAACTTTGAAAAATCCAGGCTGCCACCCTCCTTTTTCCAGCGCAGGTAATAATGGTTAAAACTGATCCCCTCCAAATCGAGCCCCAATGACCCGAACGGATGGAAATAGCGTCCACCTTGTTTGCCCCAATTTACAAATTCGATACCCAACTTAAAAGTTGCATTTGTCTCACGCACAAATTCATCTTCATTGAGACCAAGCACACCATTAAAAAGCTTTATCATGGGGATAGTTGCTTCGCCTACCCCGACAGTACCTATCTGCTCAGATTCAATAAGAGTGATGCTGTGGTGGATAGTACCCAGCACTTTCGACAAGACTGCTGCAACCATCCAACCTGATGTACCACCGCCAACTACAACAATTTTATTTATTTTATGTTTCTCCATACCTGGCTCTCTAGAAAATTAAATCAAGTTCAGTTCAACATAAGCTTGCATATTTGGCATCTGTTCCACTTCATTTTTTATATGACTCAATAGCGATTGAAACTTGGTGATTAATAGGTCGTCCGAAATTTTATTTACCCGAGGGTCGTAACTGCGAGGCTGCAATTTTTGACCATTAAACAATGCAAGCCAATCCTCTTGCAAAAATGTCTCATCCTCGTTGAGGGCAATCAATCCCCTTGCATTAAACAGATCAATTTTGGCCTGCAAACTATTGGGGACCACCCGTTGACGCAATTGATTCCAATAAGGATCATTGAAACGCTTATTCAAGTGATAGTGGGCAATTTGGTAGTCGCGAATATTTTCAATAAATCCTGTCATTTTTTGATTGTAAATATCTGCTTCCGGCATATTCTCCGCTCGATTGGGGTAAAGGTTGCGCAAGAGAGACAAACCAATATGCAAAGGGTGCAATTGAACAGCATCCAGAGGCTCCAGACTTACTGCTGCATCCCCCAGGGCAAGGCAATTTCCAATCCAGTGTTTTTTTCTGGTCCCCGCAGCAAAAGCATTATCTGTGGCATCCGTAAGCGGTAAACCGCAAATTAAATTTGCATTGCTAACCAGCTCTTCTGCGGACAAATATTCGGTTGAATAGACCAGATTAACGGCCGTACGATCAAGAAGTGGATACAAGCCAAACCAACCTTCACGAAATGCGCTTATCCGAGCAAAGGAGGGTAAGGAACCAAGTGCCGGAGCACTGGCCACCAGTATGCGATTGGCCGGTAGCCACTGAGACCAGCTAACAATATTGTCAGTTTCAAGCGTTTTTATTAATACCGCTTCTACACCTGACGCATCGATGAAAAAATCTGCACTAATTTCGCGACCATCGGTAAGAATGATCGAGGGTATCTTGTCGTCTTTTCTATTTACCTGGGCAACTTCACCCGGAGTGCGCTTAACCCCCTGGGTAACTGCCGCCTGTGCGACAGTTTTTACATACTCGATCGCATTTAGATGATAACCACAAGAAGCGCGCGAAAAAGTATTGACACCCTCTGGAAACACGACGTACCTCTGCTGCTTAGCAGCCACGGCTCCCAGATTAAAATCCTCGATCCGGATCTTTAAGCCACTTTGCGTAGCTTTAAGCCAATACTGGTAAAAATCTACACCGTCAAAATCCAGACCATATCCATCATAAGCATGCATGTAGGGCTCCGCCCCAGCGCACCAGCCTGAAAATTGTTGTCCAAAAGTAAAATGCCCTTTCGCGGCCTTAAGTACAGCACGCTCATTAGCGCCCAAAATATTATGCAATATCTTGTGCGACGGAAGCACGGAGAATGAATCCTGTGGCGTCAGTTCTGGCGCCAACTCAATTAATTCTATCTGCGGCGCAGGCTCAGTCCCCTCAAGCATATTTTGCAATAGCAGCGCCGTAATCCAAGCATCAGCATCGCGACCTACTATTGCAATTTTTTTTACCCAATTATTCACGATTACCACCCAACCATCTTGCAGGACAATAATTTTCAAGAAAGTCCTTGTGCAACTGCACAGGCATAAGCACCTGATCAATAGAAGTAGTCAAGGTATGCATTCGTTCGCTAACCTTAGCATCCTCTACTCGAGTCGCCAGAGGATCAAAACCCTGCTGCGTCAAGTTTTGACCATTAAAAACCGCGACCCAGCTAGCCAATGAAAACAAGCCGAATTTATAGCTATCAACATAACCCCTATGCTTGAAGAGTGCGATTTTTTCATCAAGACTCTGGGGAATCGACATAGATCTACAATAATGCCAAAGCTCTCCATCATCGCGCTGATTTAGATGATAATGAAGAATCAAAAAATCCCGAATGCGCTCGTATTCGAAATCCATTAAGCGGTTAAATTCCTGGGCCAGTGCCGGATCAGACCGCTTTTCAGGTAAAAGATCGATGAAATGGGTCACAGCTTTTTGAATCAGATAAATGCTGGTCGATTCAAGCGGCTCGAGAAAACCACTGGCCAGACCTATAGCTAAGCAATTTTTATCCCATGCTTTTTTGTATCTTCCCGCCTTAAATTTCAGTTGACGCGGCTCAGATGTTGCAGCACCAGGCAAATTTGCCAAAAGAGAGTTGATCGCCTCATCTGCACTCACATACTGACTGGAAAACACATAGCCGTTGCCCGTGCGTCCCTGCAGTGGAATTTGCCACTGCCATCCTGCTCGCCGCGCAATTGCGCGAGTATATGGATGCATGACTGTGGCAGGCTCACTGGCCACAGCCCAGGCGCTATCGCACACCAACCAGCCTGACCAATCCTCAAATTCACTCTGCAAGTGTTGCCCCAGCAGCAGCGATTTGAAGCCAGAACAATCAATAAAAAAATCACCTTTAACACTTAATCCAGATTCCAATACCAGCGAACTTATATGTCCATCAACCGAATTACTGACTATCTGGTCTACTTTTCCCTCAATGCGATCAACCCCTTTAGCCAAGCAAAAATTTCGCAAAAACTCCGCGTAACGCGATGCATCAAGATGGTAGGCGTAGGAAAAAGTAGAGGAAATTTTTTGTGGGTCAGTATCTGGAAATTTAAATTTATTTGCTCGGCAACTTTGCACGGAATAGGAATAGGAACCTATATCTTTAATCCTGCCAAGCTGATTAAGCCGAGCCCATTGCTGATGAAAATCGGCACCGCCTATAGGTTCGCCAAAGGTACCAAAAGGATGGATATAAGCCGAATCAGGTTTACCCCAACCGGAAAACTCGATACCGAGCTTAACGGTTGCCTGGGTGTATTTCATCATTTCGGCTTCGTTCAGACCAATGCGTTCATTGAATTCTTTAATATGCGGAAGAGTCGCTTCGCCAACGCCTACACTAGCAATTTCCTCCGACTCCACCAAGGTTATTGTACATAGCTTTTCTCCCACTAAACTCGCCAAAGCCGCCGCTGACATCCAGCCGGCGGTTCCTCCACCGAGTATCACAATTTCCAGTTTTTCTATCATTTTTATAATCCAGAAATGAAAAAAACGCTGCTACAGCGTAGCAGCGTTTTTTTAGCATCACAACTTAGTAGGTGAAACGCAAACCGATAGTATAGCGACGATCGTTTTGATGCCACGCATTAGGTAGACGCAAACCACCTTTATCATAGTCTTCCACCTGTTGAGTCAGCACTGTCTGCTCATTCAGGATGTTACTGGCCTGGAAAGATACCTCAACATTGTCGTTGATGTGGTATTTGATAGAACCATCAAGCGTACCAGTCGCCTCCGTCCAGATAGTCACAGCAACACAACAGTCGATTGCTGTAACCATATACTCGGAACGCCAATTATATGCCAGACGAGCAGCCCAATCGTTCTTTTCATACATCAACACCAAGTTGGCCGAATGATCTGACAACCCTTCCAGGCGATTGACCTTAATCGAGTCAGGCGCTTGTCCAGATTTAGCATCAGAGTCTGCACCATCATTCTTAATGCCAGTATTGGTAATACCATTATTTTTGATGTAAGTGTAGTTCGCTTGAATACCCAGTCCGTCAAAAGGTTGCGGCAAGAAGTCGAAGAAGCGTTGATAAGCAAGCTCAATACCCGATATCTTGGCACCATCGCCATTTACCGGCCCCTGAACCTCAACAACTTTAGTAATGCCATTGTTTGTAATGGATCGGTTGTACCTGGCGAATTGGATGTAGTTGTTGAAGTTTTTGGCAAATGCCGTAGCTGTAAATGAACCCACATCAGCGAAATAGTATTCGTATGTCAGGTCAATTTGGTCGGCAGTAATTGGCTTAAGATAAGGGTTTTGTGCACTTGCCTTATAAAGCACATTTGCACCAACTATTGTGCCACTTGAATCTTTAACCCACAAAGGATCTGATGCATCCTCGGTAGAAGCCAAAGTTTTGCTAACGGAAATGTAGTTGCGCATATTCCCGATATCAGGGCGAGACATTGCACGAGACAAGGCCAAACGCACCAACATATCGTCGTTTAAGTCATACTTAACGTTCAGACTTGGTAAAATATTGTAGTGCCTGGTTTTAGTAGAGGAGAGATTATTTGCTGCTGTGAGGAACTGAATATCGTCTGCGGCAAGATAACAACCAACTGTTTGTGGAACGGGCGGCGATTGCGATGGATCCTGCTCATTTGCTGTGGATTTACACTCAAGTTCACTGGTGCTTAAACCGGGAATTATGGTGCCGCCACTACTCACAAAATCTGTCTGAACAAGTCTTACGCCCACATTACCAGAAATAGCTCTGTCGTTGAATTTCAGATCTTCGCCACCAAATTGCAGTTGCACATAGACGGCATTGGTTTTTTCCGATACATCAACCATCTCTGCAGGGGTAAAGCAAGTACCATCAACTTCTAGCCCGCGATCAACGCCTGAACCCGAGCAAATTGGACTCCAGCCATTATGATCCGCTGGAATACCCAAAGCTTCCTGAGACATCAATTCAGCCCATGCTTTTCGATTCTGCAGCAAATGAGAATTCGCAAATACGAATTGATTATCTGACGAGGAAGTTAGACTGCCAACACCAGGTTCAAAGCCCTGAGTGACAAACACATCGGGATAGCCCTTAAACCCGGAGGCAGCATCAGGCCCATTATCCAGGTTAAACCAAGCTGCACCATCATTAGACCAAGTGTTAGAAACCCCATCCCAGTTATAAGTTGAGTTTCTAATATGCTGCTCACGATCTGCATAGCGATAGCCAAATTTCAGGGCTTCAATCCAGCCGGAGTCAATATCCCAGTTAAATTTGCTGCTGAATGCACTCTCGCTACCATCACTTTTTTCGTAGTGATCCATAATATTGGCCAGATAATAATTATTTTTATCTGTCCAAAGTGCTGAGCTGAGATTTTGATTTGGCGGAGCGGTGAATGAAACTTTAGGTATACCCGTTAAATCCACCTGCGCAGTTGCAAAACTTTTGTTGTCGGTACTGATATCATAGTTATCAACAGTAGCGTCAACATATTGCAGGTCAAATGCAGCGTGGAAGGTATCTGTTGGACTCCACTTCACATTTAACCCAAAGTCTTGAGTCATATTGGTATTTTTTGAAGTGCGCGTTGTGGTGATTATCCCCATACCAATATTTTGAGGCTCAGGGCCATCGGTACAGCCATTCCAGGCAAAACACACATTGGTCAGCGGCAAACCGCTATTCATTGTGGCATAACCTTTAGATTCTTCGTTGCTACTTCCCCACCAGCCGTGCTGAGCTGTCAACACACCCGTTTGAAAGAGGCCATTTTCATCAAATGCAAATGGATCGGTACCATCTGCAGGCACAGGCACTTTGTCACCAGTGCTTGGAATTTCGTAGTTAACACTCTGACCGAATGACGCATTTCCCATATCGGTTGCTACAACATGTTCCAACATACCATTCTCATACTGAGAACGGTTGTATTGTAAGGCTACCTCCAGCGTTTCATCGTTGCTTCTCCATTGCGCAGCCAAAGCAACGCCCTTGCGATCTCGGTCGTAGTTTATATCGCGAAAGTAAACACCATCAGGGATATAAGTCAGCGAAGGGGCACCCGTATCCGCGGCAAAAGCGTCACGGAAACGGTTCATCCTGAACAACTGCACACCCTGCGAAGCTGTGTCTATTTTTGACATGGCCACATTACCGAGGATGCCAAATTCACCGGCACCAGTCTCCCAACGCGTGCTATAGATACCGGAAACTTCAGGGGTATATTTTTTAGAGAGATCACCGTAGTTGTAGTTCAGCGTAAGAGCTTTTAAATCACCAGCCTGATCAAAGGGCACACGAGTGCGAAGATTGATTGTTCCTGCGATACCACCTTCAATAAGTTCGGCAGTTTGATTTTTGTAGGTATCTACACCCGACATAAGCTCAGGAGACACGTCCCCCCAACTTAACCCGCGCGAAGAGTTTGCACTAAAGGAATCGCGACCATTAAATTCGGATCGTACTTGCTGTAAGCCACGAACAACAACCCCGGATGGTTCAGCTGAAAAGTGAGAGGTATCCGATGGTGCAGCAAATCGACTAATACTAATACCGGCTACGCGCTGCAGCGCCTCGCCAACAGACTTATCTGGAAAAGAGCCCAGATCTTTGGCTGTGATTGAGTCAACCACCGTGTCTGAATTTCTTTTTATATCCTGGGCGTTACTGAGTGCTTGCCGCATACCAGTAACAAGAACTTCCTCGACCTCTCCTGTATCCGTTTTATCATCCGTACTTTGTGCAAAACCAGGTGCGGAGAGCGCCATAACACACATGGCGAGAAAGGAACGCTTAAAGGTGACGCCGCGCTTTTGACGTAAATGAGACTTTAGTTCATTCGAACTCATGGCCAACCCCTTGATTAACATTATGATTTAAGGTTTTTTTGTTAAGGCTCGAAGAAAAAGGTCAGGCCAACTCGGCACCCCAAACTTGTTCACAAGTAGACCTTAACGCCAGAATCCTATGCCACCCATAACTTCGGGTCAAGATGACAATAAGATAAAGGGATACATTTTTCCTACTTTTAAAATTCAAAAGGCCTATTTATCGGTGAAATTGGGTCAATTTATTTTACTGGCAAAAATAGTTTTTCTTTTATGAAACCGATTACATTTATTTTTGTTTGCTTTGGTTCGAAATCATTAATAGCCCTCGCAATTCTGCTAATTAGAGCTTCGGGGCGGCACAAAGGATGATTTACGTACTAACAGAATAAAATTAGTCGCAAATTTGCAGAAATGACAGCGCTATCAACAAAAAATCATAAAAAAACCCGCACTAGGCGGGTTTTTGGGGCTTATGGTCGATTAGATCGCGAAGGGATGACGCAGAACTATGGTTTCAACTCTGTCTGGACCCGTTGAGATGATATCTATGGGGGCCTTAACCAGCTCTTCCAAACGGTTAATGTAGGCGCGGGCGGCGGCGGGGAGCTCTGCCAGGGTTTTGGCCCCTACGGTAGATTCGCTCCAGCCTGGCATTTCCTCGTAAATTGGTTCAACACCGTCCCAACCCTCTGCATCGTAGGGCATGCCCGGAACTGGATTGCCCTGGGCATCTTGATAGCCCACGCAAATTTTTACGGTTTTAAGGCCGTCAAGCACATCCAGTTTGGTCAAGCAGATACCAGTGACGCTGTTGATGCGATTGGCGTGACGCACGGCAACGGCGTCAAACCAGCCACAACGACGCTTGCGTCCGGTGGTGGCGCCAAACTCATGACCCTTTTCACCTAAATAAGCACCGATTTCACAATCCAGCTCAGTGGGGAAAGGACCAGAGCCCACGCGGGTGGTGTAGGCCTTGGTAATACCCAGCACATAGTCCAGGTAGAGAGGGCCAAAACCTGACCCTGTCGCGGTACCGCCGGCAGTGGTGTTAGAGGAAGTCACAAAGGGATAGGTGCCGTGGTCGATATCCAACAGCGAGCCCTGGGCGCCCTCAAACAGAATGCTTTCGCCCTGCTCACGCGCCTGGTGCAGTAACTCGGTTACATCGGCCATCATTGGCAACAATTCTTTGGCGAAGGCTTCGCAGTCGCTCAGAACCTTGTCAAAGTCCACTGCAGCCACCTTGAAATAATTGCTCAGCACAAAGTTGTGGTAGCTGAGGATCTCTTTCAGCTTAACGGCAAAGCTCTTCATGTCGACCAGATCGCCCAGGCGCAGACCGCGACGTGCGACCTTGTCTTCGTAGGCCGGGCCAATGCCGCGCCCTGTAGTACCGATTTTGGCATCGCCGCGCGCTGCTTCACGGGCCTGATCGAGGGCGACATGGTAGGGCAGAATCAGCGGGCACGCTGGTGACAGGCGCAAGCGCTGACGCACCGGCACACCGGTGGCTTCCAGTTCGTTCATTTCTTTAAGCAAGGCTTCTGGAGACAGCACCACACCGTTGCCGATCAAACAGGTTACGCCGTCGCGCAAAATGCCTGATGGAATCAGGTGCAGAACGGTTTTTTTACCTTCGATCACCAGTGTGTGACCCGCGTTGTGGCCGCCCTGGAAACGGGTTACCAATGAGACCTGATCCGTCAACAAGTCAACAATCTTGCCCTTGCCTTCATCACCCCATTGGGTGCCCAATACCACGACATTCTTACCCATGACTGGTTTAACTCTCTGTGCTAGATGAAAAATTCTTTGGGCGGGTTAAGCCAGGCCGACAACCTGATACTTACCGTCCACCAATTTCAATTCGCGGTCGCAGTTGAGCTCGTCAACCAATCCCGCTGAGGTAATACTGATAACTCTGTGCCCTTCCCGACGCAGCTGCTGAACCGCCTGCCATTGGACCGGGTCACTGGTTTCAACTACCGCAATGGCCGTTACAACCCGCTTGGCGAGCAGGCCAATTTTGCTCAGCGCGGTAATGTCCACCGCAAAGCCAGTTGCCGGGCGGGCGCGACCAAAAACCTCGCCAATGTGATCGTAGCGACCGCCACTGGCAATGGGGTTGCCATAGCCGGGCGCAAAGGCGGCGAAAACTATCCCGGTCAGGTAGTGATAACCGCGCACCTCGCCCAGGTCAAAATACAATTCGGCTTCGGGATAACGCTCGCTAACAACAGCGGCCACCTGATCCAGTTGATCTATGGCGGCTATGGCGCCCTCAAGGCCAGCCATCACGTCGCGCGCGCGCGCCAAAACATCTCTGCTGCCGCCCAAATTGGGTAGTGCTAAAAAGCGTGCAGCTTTGCCGGAATCGACAATATTGTCTGCAACCCAGCTGCGAATTTCCGTCATCGCCTTGCGCTGCAATAGCTCGAAGAACTCGTCTTCCTGAATGCCGCTCAAACCCGCATCCATCGCCAGCGCGCGATAAATACCTACATGACCCAGGTCGATATGCAAACGCGGTAAACGGGCCAGGCGCAGGCTTTCCAGTAACAGCGAAACAACCTCTATATCCGCGTCCAGGCTGGCCTCGCCAAAAAATTCCAGGCCCGCTTGAATCGGGGTGCGCGTCGCCAGGGGATTTTTGGGCCGCGCGTGAACTACATGACCGGCGTAGCAAAGACGATTGGCGCCCTGATGGGAAAAACTGTGAGCATCCATACGCGCGGTTTGCGGGGTGATATCAGCGCGAATGCCCAAAGTGCGACCAGACAGCTGGTCGGTAACCTTGAAGGTGAGCAAATTCAAATCGCGCCCCAAGCCGGTGAGCAGCGAATCTGTGTATTCCAACAATGGCGGAATCACCATGTCGTAACCCCAGGTACTGTACAAATCCAGCAGCTGGCGGCGCAAAGTATCTATAGCCTTGGCCTCTTGCGGGAGTATCTCTTCAATCCCGTCAGGCAAAAGCCAACGATCGGCATAGGTCATCAGACTCTAACCACCTGTCATTTGAATAGGTATAACAATCCAACTCCGATAGCCATGGAGACAAACCCCATGGTGCGCAGCTGGCGATCGCTTATCAGCGCCAAACTGGCCACTAGCAGCCGCCACCGGGCTGGATACAGAAAGGGAATTATGCCTTCCAGTACGAGCATCAAACAGAATGCTTTACCGAGTTCTTCCCACATACAAACCTCAGAAAAGTCGACCCGAGGCCACTTTTCGCCGGGTGCCCCGAAAGGAAATACGAGGGGCACACATAAAAAAACCGAGCTTCTGGCTCGGTTGCGGCATTCTAGCACTTTTTGCAGGGAAATATGTAGGCAAAATTTACCTGCGTTTTCACTGCCGCGTCACCCGGCGGCAGAGGCCCCGGATGAACAAAGCGACCAGTGCTGGCAGCGCCCTAGTTCTTGCCTTTGGCGTCCTTTAAATAGCGAAAGAAATCGCTATTGGGATCAACCACCAGCAGATCCTGCGGATCTTTAAAGGCGTTTTTATAGGCATTTAAACTGCGTACAAAACTGTAAAACTCCGGATCGCGATTAAAGGCCTGGGCGTAAATCGCAGCCGCCTGGGCATCGCCTTCGCCGCGAATAACCTCAGCTTTGGCATAGGCCTCGGCTTCCAGCACAGCCTTTTGGCGATCGGCATCCGCTTTAATAATTTCCGCCTGGGCGGTACCGCTGGAGCGATACTCACGCGCTTCTTTTTCGCGATCTGCCGCCATGCGGTCGTAAACCGAGCGGCTCACCTCGGGCGGGAAGTCGATGCGCTTGATACGTATATCTTTAACCTCTATACCCAAGTCGCGCACTGCATTTTCGTTGGTGGACTGGGTAATTTCCGACATCAGCTCATCGCGCTTGCCCGACACCACCTCGTGCAGAATGCGGCGACCAAACTGATTGCGCAGACCATCAGCGACTGGCTTGGCCAGCAAATCAGCCGCTCTCTGCTCATCGCCACCCGTGGCCTTATAGTAGACCTCGACATCCTTGATGCGCCATTTCACGTAGTAGTCGACCACCAGGCGCTTTTTCTCGCTGGTGAAGAAACTTTGAGGCTCAACATCCGCCGTCAACAAGCGGCCATCAAATTTGCGCACGTTGGCCCAGGGCTTTTTGAAGTGCAACCCGGGCGCTATATCGGTTTGATCCAGGCGACCAAACTCCAGCAATACCGCGCGCTCGTACTGGGCGACTACATAGATGCTGTTGGAACCGATAATGACAATTACCAGCGCCGCCAGCAGAGAAATCATAGCTTTAGCAGACATTAGCGCGGCTCCCTACGGATAACTGAGGTTGAAGAGGTATCCGGTGTTATGACTCTTGAGCTATA
>CBINKF010000016.1:0-14380 GCA_966251115.1 uncultured Cellvibrio sp. | reverse complement strand
GGGGCTACTTAAATTTGTCGTGCAGGAGACCGGCATACCCCTAGATATAGATAAAAGCACCAACCTCTTCGACTCATTTAACCAGGCCGACGCCTCAACCACGCGCAAATATGGAGGTACAGGTTTGGGGCTGGCAATTTGCAAAAGCCTGGCGGTATTGATGGGCGGCACTATAGGCGTCGAGAGCGCCAGGGGCGAGGGTTCGCGTTTCTGGTTCACCGCCGATTTGGATGGCCTGGCCACCGCGCAACAGAGCGCCCCTCCGAGCAAAGACACCGTCAGTTTGAATGGCAAAAAATTATTGCTGGTTGAAACCAGCCAATCGCTGTCGGATTTTATCAAGCGCTACTGCGATAGCTGGGGCGTGGCCTTGGAGACAGTTGCCTCCGCCAAATTGGCCATGGCGCAGCTTAAGCAGGGGCTGCATGCGGGCGAACCTTTTGATTTTGTGGCCTTTGATTATTCCCTGCCCGATGCCACCGGCATTGAGCTGGTACAGTGGCTGCGCGAATCGGGGGATTTTACCAATTTGCCCCTGTTTATGTTCAGTGGTGGCGATGCCTACCACGATCAGGCGGTAATGCGCCGCCTGGCGATTCACACGGTTTTGCGTAAACCCCTGTCTATAAAAATGCTGCGCAGAGAGCTGGTGGCACTGCTCGGCCACGAGACAGCACCTGTGGTCGCGCCCGATAAACCGCGCTATCAGCTAGAGCGGTTCGCCCACCTGCAGGTGCTGGTGGCAGAAGACAATTCGGTCAACCGCATGGTCATCAAAGGGCTGCTGGGTAAGCTGGGCATCAAACCACAATTTGCCGAGAACGGGCGCGAGGCGCTCGATAAGGTAATGGCCCAGGCCGATAACCTGGATCTGATTTTAATGGACTGCGAAATGCCGGAGATGGATGGTTTTGAGGCCACCCGGCGCATCCGCCAGTTTGAAATCAGCAGCAGTCGCGAGGCGCTGCCCATAGTGGCGCTCACCGCCCATGCGCTGCAGGAGCACCGCGATGCAGTTTACGCCGCCGGCATGGATTACTACCTCGCCAAACCCGTCACCTTCGATGGCCTATATCAGGCGCTGGATGCCCTCGGCCTGCAGCACAAACTGCCACAGGGGCAGCACCAGTCATAGTTTTTGGGGGCCTGCGGCTTTGGGCCAGCCTCGGCGAGCAATGGTGCCCCCCGCTTTCATAGCATCGACTTATCGGCGCGATTGGCTTTTTCTCCTTGCCTGCATCCCGGCCAATCCTTATTATGGCCAGCATTCGCCTGGGGGGCTCCCCCAATTTAACCGCCCTTTGGCTAGGAGATTTTATGAGTAGCGATGCAATTGTTCATGTAAGTGACGCCAGCTTTGAGCAGGATGTACTGTCTGCCGAACTGCCCGTGCTGGTTGATTTTTGGGCGGCCTGGTGTGGTCCATGCAAAATGATTGCCCCTATCCTCGACGATTTGGCCGAGCAATTTGAAGGCAAGGTAAAAATTGCCAAAATGGACGTAGATGCCAACAAAGAGACTCCTGCCAAATTTGGTATTCGCGGTATTCCTACACTGATTATTTTCAAAAATGGCGCTGCCCATGCCACTAAAGTAGGGGCACTGAGCAAACCGCAACTGGTTGAGTTCATCAACGGCGCCATCTAAGTAAATTGGGCTGCTTATCCGGGCAGCCCAATTTGTTTTTGCACTTGATGAAATTTGTCGCTATACTCAGGCCATCTGATGTTTGTTCCTCCCGGAATCCTCTCCAAGATTCAGCCATAACGGACGAATAAACCCAACTCCCTGCGGTTCCCCCACCTGGTTTTATCTTCCAAGTTTTAATTCCCAGGCCTGGAGCTTGCATTTAGCAAAACAAAACCTGATTCTGAATTCTGGTATTCAGCAAATACATAACAGCAAAAAATATTAGGCATCTGAGCACAACCCGCTTTTTCTGCACCAGGTAATCGGGCCACTATCTCTGCAACATATTTTCACACACCCACAAAGTCTCACTTATGAATCTTACCGACCTTAAAAAGAAACCCATTGAAGAACTTATCGATATAGCCCATGGCATGGGCCTGGAAAATATCGCCCGCTCGCGCAAACAGGACATCATCTTTAATATCCTCAAGCGCCACGCCAAAGGCGGAGAAGATATTTACGGTGATGGTGTTTTGGAAATTCTGGTTGATGGCTTTGGGTTTCTCCGCTCGGCCGACAGCTCTTACCTTGCCGGCCCGGATGATATTTATGTTTCACCCAGCCAGATTCGCCGTTTTAACCTGCGCACTGGCGATAGTATCTCGGGCAAGATTCGCCCCCCCAAAGAAGGCGAGCGCTATTTTGCCCTGTTGAAAGTTAACGATATTAACTTCGACAAACCCGAAAGCTCCCGCAATAAAATTCTGTTTGAAAACCTCACCCCTCTCTTTCCCAATGAACGCTTGCTGCTCGAGTGTGGTAACGGCTCCACCGAAGACCTCACCGGCCGTATCATTGATTTGATAGCACCTATTGGTAAAGGGCAGCGCGGTTTGATTGTGGCACCGCCCAAGGCCGGTAAAACCATCATGATGCAAAATATTGCGCAGGCGATTACGCGCAATAACCCCGAGTGTCACTTGATTGTGTTGCTGATTGACGAGCGCCCTGAAGAAGTTACCGAAATGCAGCGCTCAGTGCGCGGCGAAGTGGTTGCGTCCACTTTTGATGAACCGCCAGCGCGTCACGTACAGGTGGCGGACATGGTGATCGAAAAAGCCAAGCGCTTGGTTGAACACAAAAAGGATGTGGTGTTTCTGCTCGACTCTATCACCCGTTTGGCGCGTGCCTACAACACGGTTATTCCCTCATCGGGCAAGGTGTTGACCGGTGGTGTGGACGCTCACGCCCTGGAGCGCCCCAAGCGTTTCTTCGGTGCCGCGCGCAATATCGAGGAGGGCGGCAGCCTGAGTATTATCGCCACTGCCCTGGTGGATACCGGTTCCAAAATGGACGAGGTTATTTACGAAGAGTTTAAAGGCACAGGTAATCTGGAGTTGCATCTGGATCGTAAAATCGCTGAAAAGCGTATTTATCCAGCCATCAACCTGCGCCGCTCCGGTACCCGCCGCGAAGATCTGCTGATGAAAGAAGATGAGCAGCAGCGCGTGTGGATTCTGCGTCGCCTGCTTAACGATATGGAAGATGTGGCGGCCACCGAGTTCCTGATCGACAAACTGAAAGATTTCAAAACCAACGATGAATTCTTCCAGTCCATGAAGCGCAAATAACCCGCGCTTCATCCGGCAGAGCCCGTAGGCTGTTCAGCAAATTTGCGCTGAATAACTACGGGCTTTGTTGTTTTTGCCCCACTAAATTATGTGCCTGTTTGTGCTTTTTTGAATGAGGAATCCAGCCAGTGGCGGAGATGAAATATAAAGACCTGCGCGATTTTATTGCGTTGCTGGAGCAGCGCGGCCTGCTTAAGCGCATTAGCGCCGAGGTCGACCCCTATTTGGAAATGACTGAAATCTGTGATCGCACTCTGCGCGCGGGTGGCCCGGCGCTATTGTTTGAAAACCCCAAAGGTTACGATATTCCAGTGCTGGCGAATTTATTTGGCACCCCCGAGCGGGTCGCCCTGGGGATGGGCCAGGAGTCAGTGAGCGCACTGCGCGAAGTGGGTAAGCTGCTGGCCTTTTTAAAAGAGCCAGAACCACCCAAAGGTTTTAAAGATGCCTGGGAAAAGTTGCCCATATTCAAACAGGTTTTGCATATGGCTCCCAAGGTACTGAGCAAGGCCACTTGCCAGGAGATAGTGCTAGAAGGCGCGGCGGTGAATTTGGATCAGTTGCCCATTCAAACCTGTTGGCCGGGCGATGCGGCACCGCTGGTAACCTGGCCCTTGGTAGTGACGCGTGGGCCGCACAAGGAACGGCAAAATCTGGGTATCTACCGCATGCAAAAAATTGGCAAAAACCGGCTGATTATGCGCTGGCTTTCGCATCGCGGCGGGGCTTTGGACTTTCGCGAATTCCAGCAGCAAAACCCCGGCAAAAATTATCCCGTTGCAGTGGCTCTGGGTGCAGACCCGGCCACTATTCTCGGCGCCGTAACGCCCGTGCCAGATACGCTTTCGGAGTACGCCTTCGCCGGATTGTTGCGCGGCGATAAAACTGAAGTGGTCAAATGTATTGGCAGTGATTTGCAGGTGCCGGCCTCGGCCGAATTTATTTTGGAAGGCTATATAGCGCCCAACGACATGGCCCCCGAGGGCCCCTTTGGTGATCACACTGGTTATTACAACGAAGTGGATAGCTTTCCGGTGTTTACCGTCGAGCGCATTACCCACAGGCGCGAGCCGATTTATCACAGTACCTACACGGGGCGTCCGCCCGATGAACCGGCAATTTTAGGGGTGGCGCTTAACGAAGTATTTGTGCCCATCTTGCAAAAGCAGTTTCCTGAAATTGTGGATTTTTATCTGCCACCCGAGGGCTGCTCCTATCGCCTGGCGGTAGTCACTATGAAAAAACAGTACCCGGGTCACGCCAAACGGGTGATGCTCGGGGTGTGGAGTTTTTTGCGGCAGTTTATGTATACCAAGTTTGTCATAGTCACCGACGCGGACGTTAACGCCCGCGACTGGAATGATGTGATCTGGGCCATGACCACGCGCATGGACCCGGCGCGCGACACAGTAATGATCGAGAATACGCCGATTGATTATCTCGACTTTGCTTCGCCGGTATCTGGCCTGGGCTCTAAAGTCGGTTTTGACGCAACCAATAAGTGGCCGGGTGAAACCCAGCGCGAATGGGGTGTACCCATAGTGATGGATGAGGCGATAAAGGCGCGAGTTGACCAGATCTGGGACTCCCTGGGCATAGATGCTCCCGAGGCATATTAACTCACCCTACTGATTGGCCTTTGCTAAACCGGCTAATCGAGACAACTGGAGCACATCATGGAGTTGCTGCGCGAGTGCTTTGCCCAATGCCCCTACTGTGGCGAAACCATCAGCCTCTTGGTAGATTGTTCTTGTGCGGATCAAAGCTACACTGAGGATTGCCAGGTGTGCTGCCAGCCAATGCTGGTTTGGGTCTGGATTGATGAAGATCTGGAGCCGCATATGGAGTTGCGACGTGAAGATGAGTAAGTTGACTGGTTGCAATGGCTGTACAAACAAGCGGTAAAAATCTATTTTTTTGATTAACAATTGCCAAAGGGGATTGCTATGAGTTTTGTCAAAGAGTTCAAAGATTTTGCCGTAAAAGGCAACGTAGTGGACATGGCCGTGGGTATTATTATCGGAGCGGCGTTCGGCAAGATAGTCAGCTCCCTGGTGGGCGATGTGATTATGCCGCCCATTGGCTGGATAATTGGTGGCGTGGACTTTAGTGACCTGGCGATACAACTGCCTGCAATGGTGGAGGGTAAGGCGCCGGTGGTAATTGCCTATGGTAAATTTATTCAAACTGTATTGGATTTTACCATTGTGGCCTTTGCCATTTTTGTAGTGATTAAAGGACTCAATAAGTTGAAACAAAAAGAGGAGCAGGCACCCGCCCCGGCGCCAGTTGAGCCGCTACCCACTAAAGAAGAGCTGTTGCTCACCGAAATTCGCGACCTGCTTAAACAAAAGTAGTAAGTTTGAAAAGCCAAGGCTTCCGACACATAAGCCCGCGATTAGCGGGCTTATGTGTTTTAGAGGCAAGCCCTCGCTTTAGCCCGGGGTGTTCACCCTTGAAGCTTGTTTGTCTTAACGTTGTTTGTCTTAAGGTTGCTTGTCGAGAGGGGGCGGATTCAATAGCGTCCAGTTATCGACACTGGCGCGAAAAAAACCGCACTCGCGGTAGGCGCGCTCGATGGTGCCCTGCGCGCGCATGATTTTTAAACCGCGCTCAAGGGCTTGGTAAAACTCATTGCCGTAGGGATGCTTGCGGCTAATGGGCCAGTGGCGCGAACCGGGAATGGCAATTTTAACCTTGGGGATGGGCGCCAGCTCTATGCCATCTACCACTATGTGCAAATCGTCTGAAAGCTCAAAGGGCGCGAGGGCAAAATCGACGCGACCGGCGTTGATCATGCGCGCCATATTTACCCAGTTGGGGGTGAACATAATTTTTTGAAAACCCAGCTGCTGCAGAGCTTGCAAATCGGGTTTCCACTGGCGACTGCTGACGGCGCGCAGCTGATTCAGCTCTGCCAGGGTTTTACTGTCGAGTGCCAGCTGATTATTGGGGGAGGTGTAGAGCCCGACGATAAATTCACCGTTGCGCACCAGCGGTGAAGAGATAAACACCTTGTCCTTAACCGCCTGTAAATCCGCAAGCCAGATGGTGCCAGCCATGGTCAGGGTTTTACCCTCCTGCACATTGCGAATGCTGCGGAAATAATTCTCTTCGCGGATAAAACTTAAAGGGTGTTTAAAGCCCCCGAGGATCAGTGCCTGTTGCAAGAGCAACAGCTCCACTACATCGCGGCGCGCGTGGGGACCGCCGTAAAAATCCACAGTTTCCGGGCGTCGGGCGCCGACAAATTCCTGATAATCCTTTTTGATGTCCGGCAGTACGCCGATGGGGGCGCTGATATCCTGGCCGGTAGTTTGCGCGCGTGCAGCCATAGCCAGGGCGAATCCCAGACTGAAACAGGACAGCAATTTCACGCAAAATTTTAACCGCATCTGGATACAGGGCTGAGCTGCTGGATGAATTCGAGATCACTCCCCGAAGAGGATGATTCATGTGCCTGTTAACTATAGTCCAGCCGCGAGTGTCAGAGCCAGTAAATTAAAGGACCGGTTGACCGCGATACATCCGCTGGGGTTTGCTGTCAGGATTGATCTCCTTGAGCACTAATTCTGAATGCACAGCGCCCTGGCCGGGGTCTTCCGGTGCATCCACCAGCATGGTTTGTCCGCGATAAACTTTTACAATTTTGTGGGGATGATGCTGGGCCTGGGGTTCCTGAGTTTTTGCTACCGGGTTGAGCAGGTCTGACCACTCAGCCCCCGCCAGGCTGAGCAGCTCTTTGATCAGGGTTTTGGTGATAGTGTCTTTGGCGCGCGGGTAATATTCGGCGAGTTCACGCAGAACCTCGGGGTTGGCCAGCTTTACGCTGGGTTTCATTTCGGCATCCACCCTACGGCGCAATTCCATTATCAAATCGATCATGGCACGTGTGTATTGCATGGGGGCTCTCCTCAAGTATTAGAACTTGAATTGAGCAAAAAACAGGCCAGTAAATTAGCTTGGTTATTAGGGGGGAGGTGACTTGAGTGCGTCGAACTTGGTGCAACTGCTTGCGCAGGCGCGTGCACCAAGTCCACTTTGGTGCGCATAAAAATCAGCTGAGCTGATGGTTCATCTCTTGCGCTGGTTGGCCGCAAATATTTTCACCGACGATTTTTGCCGGCACGCCTGCGACACTGGCGCGCGCGGGAACATCCTTAAGCACTACACTGCCAGCGCCGATTTTGGCGCAGTCGCCAATGCGGATATTGCCCAGAATCTTGGCGCCAGCGCCAATCAATACGCCCTTGCCCACCTTGGGGTGACGGTCGCCGCCCGCCTTGCCGGTGCCGCCCAGAGTGACCGACTGCATGATGGATACGTCATCATCCACTGTCGCTGTCTCACCTACGACTATACCGGTGGCATGGTCAAACATAATGCCTTTGCCAATGCGCGCCGCCGGATGAATATCCACCGCGAACACCGCCGAGATGCGGTTTTGTAAAAACAGCGCCAGCGACTTGCGCCCCTGGCGCCAGAGCCAATGGGCGATACGGTAGGACTGGAGCGCGTGGAACCCCTTGAAATAGAGCAGCGGTGTCAGCAGCGAACAGCAGGCGGAGTCGCGCTCGCTCACCGCTAAAAGGTCGGCGCGAACCGCCGCGCCTATGCCCGGGTCCTTGCGCAGCGCCTCTTCAATCACTTCGCGCAGTAGCATGGCGGGCAGCGCCGGGCTATCGAGTTTGTTGGCCAGGTGAAAGCTCAGGGCGGCTTCCAGGCTGTCGTGGTTGAGAATGGTGGTGTAGAGGAAACTCGCCAATACCGGCTCACTCTCCGCCTGTTGGCGGGTGTAGTGGCGAATGGTCTCCCACAGGCTGTCGGCGACAAGCGTGGGGGCGCTAGCGGGCGATGTGGAGGCGTTCATAGCGGTTTCCTCTGGGCTGAGCACCCATTATGGGGCTTAAGCCGTGAAATTCCAGTGACCAGTGTAATGATACAACGATTAGTAAATGACCAGCGCGGGCTCGTTGAGCGCGGCCAGCTGTTCGCGCAACTCCAGAATATGCTCGCCCCAATAGCGTTCGGTGTTAAACCAGGGGAAATGTCTGGGAAAGGCTGGGTCGTCCCAGCGCCGCGCCAGCCAGGCGCTGTAGTGCATGATGCGCAGGCTGCGCAGGGCTTCAATCAGTGGCAGCTCGGCCAGGTCGAAGTCGCAAAACTCGCGATAGCCGTCCAGGAGCTCGCTCAGCTGCGCTGTTTGCTGTTCGCGCTCACCCGAGAGCAGCATCCATAAATCCTGAATCGCCGGGCCCATGCGCGCATCGTCAAAATCGACAAAGTGGGGAACCTCTTCGCGCCAGAGGATATTGCCCGGGTGGCAGTCGCCGTGCAGGCGAATGGGTTGGTATTTGACCCGCTGAAACACCGCCTGGCAGCCCTTGAGCAGATCGGCGCCCAGGGTGCGATAGGACTCGCGCAACCCCGCCGGAATAAAATTGTTGTCCAGCAAAAACCTGTAGCTCTCCTCACCAAAACTGGCGATATCCAGCGCCGGGCGATGATTAAAGGGTTTGGCTTTGCCCAGGGCGTGCATCCGCCCCAGGGTGCGCCCCAGGCTCAACAGCGCATCAAAGTCATCGAGGTTGGGGGCGTGGCCGCCCTGGCGCGGGTAGAGCGCGAAACGAAAGCCCTGGTATTCGCGCAAGGTCTGACCCTGATCGTCCATTATGGGTGGCACCACTGAAATATCCAGCTCCTTGAGCGCCGCCGAAAACTGATGCTCCTCCAGGATCTGCTCGCTGCTCCAGCGCCCCGGGCGGTAAAACTTGGCAATGAGCGGTGTCGCGCCCTCAATACCTACCTGGTAAACGCGGTTTTCGTAGCTGTTAAGCGCGAGGATGCGCGCGTCGGTCAGATAACCTGAGGCCTCCACGGCATCCAGAACCAAGTCGGGGGTAAGTGCTTCATAGGGGTGGCTGCTGGTCATGGAGATTGGCCTGAAAAAAGGAGCGCTATTCTAGCAAGAGATGCGGGCTAACTTGCGCTTAATCTTTAGCGGCAGTTATAACGTGCCAGCAAAATTGGCGGATAAATTTTGAATCATCCGCCTAAAAATGCTACAAGGAAAAGGCTCAGAGCTGTTATGGATAATCCCAACGATAAGCGAGCCAAGCATGATTAAAATTGCGTTTTACAACCTCAAGGGCGGGGTAGGCAAAACCACCACAGCGGTGAACATGGCTTACCTGGCGACCCTGGCCAAAAAAAATGTCATTCTCTGGGACCTGGACCCGCAGGCGGCAGCCAGTTGGTTTTGCCAGCAGGAGCCGGACGCCAGCAAGGCCATCAAGCTTTTTAGCAAAGGCAAAGCTATAGGCGAAATGGAGCTGTACAGTCCCTATCCGCGTCTCTCGCTGATTCCCGCCGACCTCAGCCTGCGCAGTCTCGACGCTGAATTTGAGGAAATTTCCGGCGGTAAAAAATTCTTCAAGCAGCTGCTTAAACCCCTGGCCGATAAAGCCGATGTGCTCATCTTTGACTTTCCCCCAACGCTCTCCCCCAGTGTCGAACAGCTGCTGATGGAGGTGGATATTCTGGTGATTCCGATGATCCCCAGCCCCTTATCCATTCGCGCCATGGAGCAGGTGATGGAATTCCTGCAGGGTAAAAAAGCTGCACCCGAGCGCATCTTTGGTTTTTTCAACCAGGTGGATATGCGCCGTGGCCTGCACCGCGAGGCAGTGGACAATATCAAGCAAATGCCGGTACCCATGCTTAAAACCTGGGTGCCCGCCGACGCCGCTGTAGAGCAAATGGGACTGCGCCGCGCGCCCTTAACCAGTTACAATCAGCGCAGCCGCGCCGCCCACGCCTATCTCGCCCTGTGGAGGGAGATAGCGCGCCTGCTGCGCGCCGCGGCGGCGCCCAAAGGTTGAGCGGGTCTGCTCAATCACAGTATTCAGTTAAGAGATTTCCGATGTATCACAAACTACTTATTCCCTGCCTGCTAACCCTGGCAGTTGGCGGCTGCGCCACGGCAACTTATCAACCCTTACCCGAGCCGCAAACCTCTGAAGCCCGCTACCCGGAGCCGCAACAGCCGACGCCGCCGGTGGAAGTGGTACCCGAACCTGTGCCGCAGCAACCCGCCGTGCAATTGCCCAACCCGGCGATTCTCAGCCTGACCAACCTGGGCCGCAGCCAATACCAGTCGCGCGATTATCAGGCCGCTATAGCTACTGCCGAGCGCGGCCTGCGTATCGATCGTCGCGCAGCGGATATGTACTTGCTGCTGGCGCAGAGCTATATCCAATTGGGGCAACCGCAAAAAGCCAAAATGTTTATCCAGCAGGGGCTGCGCTATGCGGCTCAGGGTTCGGAAGCCGAAGCCGGTTTGATGCGCGCGCAAGTCTCACTCGGCAATTAATTTTTTTCACTCAGGGATGAGTTGTTAACTGCTGCGGGTAAAATCCGGGGCAAAATAACAGTGTTTACCTAACCAACTCGGCGGCAGGGAATTGAATGAAGCGTCGTGCCATAGATAACTACACCAACCTGGGTTTTCACCAGCGTTATCAAATTTTTAATCCGTTTAATTTATGTTTCCGCGACCCGGGTCTGGAGCAGGAATATCAACGGGATTTTGCCGCAACCATAGCGCGCCAGTTGCGCATCGCCCTGGCACTCGCGTTTGTTCTCTATGTAAATTTTGCATTTCTCGATTATTTGTTGGTGCCCGAAAAAATGTGGGCGCTCTGGTCGATTCGCGCCATTACCTGTAGTTTAATTGCCTGCCTGTTTTCATTGACGTTTTTCAGCGTGTTTCAGCGCATTCACCAACAGGTGGTATTTGCCTCCAGCCTGGTAGCGGCGGGTGGCATTTTTGCCATGTTGATGATCACCCACAACCAGTACAACCACTACTATTACGCCGGTATTAACCTGTGTATTACCTGGACGCTGTTTATTGTCGGTCTGCGCTTTATCAACGCGCTGCAAACTGTATTGTTTATCGTACTCTTATACAACTGCATCGCTATTTTCAAAGCACTGCCCTGGGTGGATATCATCACCAATAATTTCTTTTTGGTGTCCAATGCCATTATTGGCGTGTTTGCCGGCTACACCATCGAGCAGCATTCGCGCTGGCAGTTTTATCAATCGCTGATTATTAAAAACAACAGCAATAAGTTGCACAGGGCGATGCTGGCGGCCTCGCTCGATGCGGTTATTACGGTGGACGAACAGAGTGCGGTGATTGAGTTTAATGAAACCGCCGAGCAGATGTTTGGCTACACCCGCGCCCAGGCTCTGGGGCGCAGTATTGGCGAATTGATTGTGCCCGATACCTTGCGTGCACAACATGAAGCTGGCTTTGCGCAATATCGCGCGTCGGGGATGTTGGAGTCTCCCGGTCAGCGCCTGGAATTAAATGCCAAGACTTGCACGGGTACCGAACTGCCTGTGGAAATGACTCTGCGTCAGGTAGATTTAATTGGCCGTCGCCTGGTGACGGCTTATATCCGCGACCAGAGTGCCAAACGCGCCGCCGAGCAGGAAATTGCGCGGCAGCGGGAAATTTTGCAGCGCAATGAAAAACTCGCCGCTATGGGCACACTGCTCGCGGGCGTGGCCCACGAATTAAATAACCCGCTCTCAATCGTGGTCGGCCAGGCGCAGTTGCTACAGGAGACTCAGCAGGATTCGCGCATTTTAAAACGCGCCGATAAAATCGTTCAGGCCGGCGAGCGCTGTGCCAAAATTGTCACCACATTTTTAAATATGGCGCGCGAGCAGCCGCCGCAATGCGCACCGCTCGATCTTAATCAATTAGTACTGCAGGTGCTGGAATTATTGGAGACGGGTTTGCGCAGTCAGCAGGTGCAGGTGGATTTACAGCTGGCGGCCGATCTGCCGCTGGTGTCAGCGGATGCCAATCAATTGCACCAGGTGATCAGCAACCTGATTATCAATGCTCAACAGGCGATGCAAAACTTGCCACTAAAAACTTTGCAACTCAGTAGCGGCGTGGCGCAAGCACAGGTCTGGCTGCGTCTGGCCGATTGCGGCCCGGGTGTGCCGCGGGAGTTGCGCCATAGAATCTTTGAGCCTTTTTTTACCACCAAGGCACCCGGCAAAGGGACGGGGCTGGGCTTGTCGGTGTGCAGTGGAATTATTCAAGCGCATGGAGGCCAATTGGAACTGGATGAGCAGTATCAGGCGGGCGCCTGTTTCTGGCTCAGGTTGCCAGTTCAGTCTTCCGTTTCAACTGCAGAAACTGCGCTGGAGTCACAGTCATGAATCCCCAATACCAGATGATTGTTGTTGATGATGAAATCGATATTTGCGAAACCCTCGCCGACTATTTTGAGTTACAGGGTTTTGAGGTAAAAATTGCCCACAACGGACAGCAACTGAAACAACTGTTAACCGAATTTTCACCGCATATCGTGCTACTGGATTTAAATATGCCCGGTGAAGATGGACTGACCTTGACGCGTTATCTGCGAGCCCAGACTCGCGCTGGGATTATCATGGTTACCGCCGCCAGCGACCAGGTGGATATGGTGGTGGGGTTGGAAATGGGCGCCGACGATTATGTCGGTAAACCCTTCGACCTGCGCGCGCTGCTGGCGCGGGTGCGCAGCGTGTTGCGCCGGGTACAAAGCGAGCCAGCAGCCAATGCCGAACCTGTTCAGGCGGCGCGCAAAAAAATAGGCAAATGCACCTTTGATGAAAATGCACGCAAATTATTTGAAGGTGAACTTGAGATTCCTTTGACTGCCATGGAGTACGATCTGCTGATGGTTTTCCTGGCCAACCCTAATCGCCCGCTGTCGCGCGATTATTTGCTTTCGCTGGCCCACAGAGGCGATGCCGATCCCTTCGATAGATCCATCGATAGCCGCATTACGCGCATGCGCAAAAAAATTGAGCCCGACCCGGACAAACCTTGCACTATTAAAACTGTGCGCTCGGTGGGTTATGTCTATGTGCCTAATGCGTCCTGAGCGCCTCCTGAACGCTTCTGAACATCACAGGTAAAAAACGGCTGACACAATTGACACAAATCTCCATTCGCGCGGCAAATGGCTGACAAATTTCTCCCTTACTATGGCCACATGAACAGCCGAGATGACCCAGAATGACTGAAGCGGTCAGTTGAAAACTGTTCTGAAAACTCCGAAAGGAAACTCAAACAAACCTGCCACACACTGGTGGGCTTATTAAGGGAAATTAAAATGAACGCTCTTAAGATTGCTTATCGCGCTTTTTTTGTTGCCGCTGCATCCCTCTCGTCCATCGCCGCTTTGGCTATGGACTTCCCCCTGCGTGCCGATGACATCAACCTGAATTACCGCTACACCACCAATACCCATTGGTCTGGCGGTGCCCAGGCCGAGGCGCTGGATATAGTTGCCCGCCGTCACATCGGCAGCGGCAAGTGGAGCCAGCTTAAAACTGACGGCGCCGACAGCACCGTCAATTCCAACTACATAGTCTACGGCGCAAAAATTCGCGCTATGGACAATGGCACTGTGGTGAACTGCTGGCGCAACTCGCCCGAAAATGCGGCGGGCAGCAAACTGGCCAAGCTCACCGATGGCTATATCGCCTATGCCGGCAACTACTTGTATGTGCTGCTCGATAATGGCAACTATGCGCTCTATGCTCACGCTCAACCCGGTTCAATTCCCAGCAGCCTTTGCCCCAACAATGCCACCTACAACTCTACCGCTCATCCGGGCTATGTGTTGAACACCGATGGCTGGGTAACTGGCGGCGCGCGTATCACCAAAGGCCAGGTATTGGGCTTGGTCGGTAACGTGGGTAATTCATCGGGGCCGCATCTGCATGTGCATGTGCAAACTTCCGATAACCTGCCGGTGAAAATGAAATTCGACCACGGTCAAACCACGCCCTACACCAACCAAACGGCCTCGGTAAATGCCAGCTGGACACTGCTGAAAGGCAATTCCTTGCCCTCGGGTGAAGTGATGGTCTGGGCGCCTCACTCCAAAGGCAACTGGACAGTGAACAATATTCCCGATGAGCGTATGCAGGCCTGGTTTAACCACTTTGCTGATTCCGGTGAAATGCTGGACACCTTCCCCTGTAGCAACAGTGGCCAGATCTATAACACCACCTGGATTCCTGCCAGTGGTTCCTGG
>CBINKF010000015.1:0-14390 GCA_966251115.1 uncultured Cellvibrio sp. | reverse complement strand
GCCTGGACATGCAGCTGGTTATTGTGGCGCAAAGGCGAGTTGCCACCACTGATGTTAAAGGTGTTGGTAGCCATGAGCTTTTCCGGCTGGATCGCCACCCTCGCCGGCTGGTATGTAACGGAAATTGGCCGCCAGCCCTGGCTGGTAACCGGCGTGCTCAGCACTGCCGATGCAGTCACTAAATTGCCCGCCAACAATGTCGGTATTTCGCTAGCTATTTATTTATCGCTTTACGCCACTCTGCTGTTTGCCTATGTGCGCACCCTGTTTGTGATGGCCAATACATCGGTGCTGGTGGACAGACCAGAGGAAGTCAGCACCCTGCAAGAATCGCTGATCAACCAACAAATCAAAACACCAGCCTAAGGAGCCGATGATGACTGATGTATCTACTTTAACCGGTCAGGCCTTTTGGCTGCCGGTGATTTTTGTCGGGCTGATGGGTCTGGCGTTTTTTATCTATGCGCTGCTCGATGGCTACGACCTGGGTGTGGGTATTTTATTGCCGCGCGATAATGAACAGCAGCGCGATACCATGATCGCCAGTATCGGCCCTTTTTGGGACGCCAATGAAACCTGGCTGGTATTGGGCATTGGCCTGCTGCTGATCGCCTTCCCCAGCGCCCACTCCTATATTTTGTATCACTTGTATCTGCCGGTAACTGTGATGCTCGCCGGGTTAATTTTGCGCGGTGTCGCCTTTGACTTTCGCGCTAAAGCGCCGGAAGATCACAAGCAGTTGTGGGACAAGTGCTTTCAAATCGGCTCGTTGCTCGCCACCCTGGCCCAGGGTTATATGCTGGGCATTTACGTGATGGGTTTTGCGTCCACGCCCGCTGCCTACGGTTTTGCCGCACTCAGCGCCGTGTGCGTTACCGCTGGCTACTCGTTTATCGGCGCCGCTTGGCTGGTGATGAAAACCGAGGGTGAATTGCAAGCGCGCGCGGCACATTGGGCACGTCGCAGCGGCTGGTTTATGGCGCTGGGAATTATTGCGGTATCTATCGTCAACCCGCTGGTAAGCGACTTGGTATTTAAAAAATGGTTTGGTTCCATCGGCGTACTATTGCTGCTGATTATTCCGCTGTTCTGTGCGGTGTTATTTATTGTGGTGGAATACTATTTAAAACACTTCCCCTACAAAAATGACCTGGGCTGCTGGATTCCTTTTGTCGCCACCGGCTTGATTTTTTTGCTCTGCTTTATCGGCCTGGCCTACAGCTTTTTCCCCTATGTGGTGCCGGGGCAACTGGATATCTGGCAGGCCGCCAGCGCGCCCGAATCGCTGAGGTTTATTTTGTACGGCGCGGTGATTGTGCTGCCCACCATCATCCTTTACACGCTCTTTTCCTATCGTGTGTTTTGGGGTAAAGCGACACAGTTGAAATATTATTAGTGTTTGCTGCAACAAATAAAAAGGGCGCAGTGCGCCCTTTTTGCTTTGCACATTCTTACCTGGACGCCAGCCCCAACCAGCAGCTCAACCCAGCGATGCGGCGCAACATAAAAAATTCCAGCAGCAATAATGCCATTAGCGAGACAGCCAGCACCGGCATAAACAGCGCCAGGCCGAGCGTGATGGCAACCACCGCAATGCCTAAGCGCGCGGGCATTGGCGCAGGTGCGCCCAGTTGCGCATCGGGTTTGCGTTTGCGCCAAAGCACAAAGCCACTGATGCTCAACACCATTAAGCCCATGCACGTCAGCAGTCCGAGTAACAAGTTCAGCAGGCCAAAAAGCTGACCTTCGTGAGCGGCAATGCCGACGCCCACTATACGATCTATCAGCGGTTTTTCGCTAAAGCCGGTTTGCTTTTCCAAATTGCCCTGGCGGCTAAAAATCGCATCCACCCGCTGCGGGCGATTTTGGCTTTGCGATGAGGCCTTCCAGCTGTTGATAAAGCCATTGGCGATACTTAGCTCTACCGGCGGCGGTAGTTTGAGCGCCTGGGCGTGGGCGACCACCTCCGGTGACAGATCAAATTTATTGCTCGCCTGGGCGCGCCAGGTTAAATGTTCCTGATGGCGCCCTTGTGACCAATCCATTGTTACTGCCGGTGCCGATAGCGCGCGCACTTGTTTTAAAGCGCCGCCCCAGACCAGCGCCCAGGGCAATCCCGTTAGCAATAAAAACAGTGCAAAAACCGACAACCAAATACCGGTGACGGCGTGCAGGTCGCGCCAAAAGGTGCGGCTGCCGTCGCGCAGGCGCGGATAAAAAACACCGGCAAAACCCTGGGCATTGCGCGGCCACCATAAATAAAGGCCGGTGATTATAAGCACCACCGCCCAACAGGCCGCCAGCTCCACCAATATCGAACCCACATCGCCCAGCAGCAATTCGCCGTGAATCGTTTTTACAACATTCATCAACTGGCGCTCGCTGTCCTGCTTGCCCATAACGGCGCCGGTGTAGGGGTTGATATACACCAGCCAGTTGCGCTCGCGCTGTACGCCCCCGCCATTCACAGAGATGCGCACCGCTTCATTATCACTTTGTGGCAGGCGATAGCTGAGGAATTTTCCGCCCGGAATTGCATTCACCGCCGCCTGAATTTGCGCATTGGGCGAGAGCCGCTCGCCGGTGACTTGCAGTTGTTTATAGGGCGCTTCCTGCCAGTTTTCGTACCAGGGTTTGAATAAATAAATCGCGCCGGTAAGCGCGAGGAAGAGCACAAAGGGAATGCAAAAAATGCCCGCGTAAAAATGCCAGCGCCATATAGTGCGGTAGAGAGCTTTGCCATTGTTGGTGTGGATAGCGCTGGTCATTTTTACTTACCGAAATTTTATTTTAAAAAATTACAAACTGTAAGCGAGATTGGCAAACCAGGTGCGCCCCGGCCAGGGGTGGGCGACATAGCTCATCTCGTTGGTTAGGTTATCCACCCCCAGGCCCAGCTTCAGCTCTGAGGATAATTGGTAAGTGGTTTTCAGGCCTAGGCGACTGTAACCATCCTGCGCGCCCATCACTTGCTCGGCGGTGTCGGTATTATCCAAGCGTCCAAAACTTTTATCGGCATATTGCCAGTTTCCACTCAAATCCCAGCGGTCATTTAAGTGATACGTGAGCATCAGGCTGCTGCGCCAGCGCGGTATGCGCGGGTAGTCGTTGCCTTCAATAGAATTTGTTGGGTTTGCACCTTCGGCGGTGGCGTTATCGGCAATGATGGATTTGGTCCAGGTGAGGTTAAAGCGCACATCCAGCTCCGGCCGCAGCCAGCCGTAGCGGTTGAAAATAAATTCCGCTCCGTTGGTATCCACCTGATCCACCGCCGAAAAAGTGGTGACCGAGGCCACCGGCGAACCACTGGGCAAAATGTTGGTTTGCGATTCAATCGCATCGCGTACAGTTTCGCTAAACAAATTGATACGCGCATAGCCGCCGTCGAATTGTTTCTCTAACATCAAATTATGATGCAGGCCGTTTTCCGGTTTTAAATCCGGACGCGCTTCCACCGCCGAGGCATAGCTGGCGCTTTGCGTAAATAATTCTTCCACTATGGGGAAGCGATAGGCGCGCGCGAGTGAGTAGCGCAGCTGCCAGCTATCGGCGGGCGCAAAGCCCAGGGAAAATTTGGGCGAGAACTGGTTGCTGGCATTATCTGCCACCGGCACCAACACATCCGGCGCCGCTTTGCTGGTGAAGTAGCCAGCTTCGCTCTGCCAGCGCTCGTAGCGGCCGCCCAGGGCCACGTCCCAACGCTCGCTTAGCGCCCAGTTGGCCTGCACAAAGGCGGCATTGATTTGGGTTTTACCGCCGCTGCGGCTGGTGTAGCCATTATTGTCGCCGGCGGCCCAGTCGCTGGAGTTGTACTGGTCGAGGTTGAGTCCGTAGGCCTCGTGACGCAGGCCGGTCACCAGCTGCAAACCATCCACAACTATATCATCCATCACCAGCTTGGCATCCAGGGTCTGCCAGCCGGTGTGGTGATAAGCGCTGGTCTGGCCGCTGCCGTTAAAGCCTGGGTCCTGCAGCGAGGCATTGGAGGCGCGGGTGTTGTCCTCCAGAATGCGGAAATCGCTGATATTGGCTTCCAGGCGCGTCTTGTCGCCCAGGTCACCCTTTACACGCAAGCCGCTGGACAGGCTGCGTCTGTCCAGATTGCTGGCGCCCAAGCGCGAGGCGGGCACCTGTATGCCCACACCATCCTGCACAAAATTGCCCGACCAGACAGTGTCGCCAGCGCTAGTGCGCATATAGCTGTGGGGCGCATCGCGCAGGGTGTTTCTGTCTTCATAGGCGAGGTTGAGCAGGCTCGACCAGTCGCCCCAGTCGTAGCCCAGTTTGATTTTGTAGTTGTTGGTGAGCGCCTGCTCTACCCCGGTGTCGCCAAAGTAGTAGCCGGGTTTGCCGAATACATCTTTATCCACCACCAGGCCAGTCACCGCCACCGCATTATTGGCCGGGCTGCGCGCGCTGTCGTAGTAGTAGGACATGGGCTGGCTGTCGTTAGCCAAACGGTTGTAGGAGAAGTAGAGACTCAGATCGCCCAGCTTATCGCCATAGGAGAAGAAGGTTTTGTTGCCCGCCAGATTGCTCTGGTAGCCATAGGCGGAAAAATCCTGGGCGAAGTAATCCAGGTCGATATGCACTTCGCGCTTTTGCGGAATGGCGGTTTCGATCAGCACCACACCGCCCATGGCGTTGCCGCTGTACTCCGCAGAGAAAGGCCCGTAAAGCACCTCCACCTGGGCGATTTCGCTGGCGCTCACCAGGGTCCAGCGCGGCGCGCCATTCCAGCGGGTTTGCAGTAAATAGTGCAGGGGCACACCGTCGGCAAACACCATAGCGCGGGGAGTGGCAAACATATTGGAGCCGCGCATGCCCAGAGTGCCGTTGGCGTCGCCTATATAGCGCTTGCGAATCACCAGGCTGGGCTCGTACTTGACCAGGTCCTCGGTGGTGGTGGCATTAATGGCGACCATATCCTCCTGCAACAGCATACTGGACGGCGCGGTGAGATTGGTTTTGCTATCGCCAGCGTCGCCCCAGACTTTCAGCTCTTCCACTGGCTGGGTAGTTTTGCCTGGCTGCTTTTTTAACGCCTGCTCATGGGCATGGGCCTTAAGGGTAATAGCGAACAGCACCGCTATTGCCAGTATGGGGTTGCGCAACAGAGTTCCCTCGATAGTTTTGCCTGGCATAGTAAGGCCAAAGCAGGGCTAGTTTTAGGGAACAAACTCTAGGCAGATAGCCGCAAACTGAACAGTGACAAATTGTCGCAGGGGGTGTCGGCGGTTAAAGCCGCAGGGCAGTCGTGTCTGCACAGAAACAAACCCAAGGCAAAAAAAATCCCGGTCGGCAGCGCAATGCTGCACCACCTAAGTGAACAACTGTGCGGTGTCGCCCGGGATTTTTCGCCCTGGGGTCAGGCTCGCTGAATTAATCGAGCAAACGGCGACTGCCAGGTAGACGCATACTGGTGCTGGTCGCGCGCATCTCATCCAGGTGGCGCGCCATGGACTTCAAGGGCGCACGATTAGGCAGGGGCGAAATACTCAGCAGGTATTGATCCTCCTGGGCATCTTTAAAATGCGCCTCGCGGGAGAAAAGCATGGATTTCACCGGCAGCGCACCGCATTCGCGGGCAAAGCTGTCAAACAGTTTCCAGGTGGCGGCATTGGTGGGGGTAATCGCGGCGGTGAGTTCGTAAATGTCTTCACAAATGGGCTGCGCCAGCAGCCAACGAAGCATATGTTTACCCAACCCCTGGCCGCGCAAATGCTCAGCGACGACCAATTGCCACACAAACAGGCTGCGCGGGCGATTGGGATGTTTGTAAGCGGAAACAAAACCCACTAACTGGTCGCCTTGGTAGGCGGCAACTGAGGTATCCGCAAAGTGGCTGCACTGCAGCAGGTTGCACATCAGCGAATTTTGATCCAGGCCGACATCACCACTTACCAATTGGTGCAGGGCGTGGCCGTCGGCGGCGGAAGGTGCTCGAAGTACCAATTTATCGAGCGCAAGCGATTGAATGGCGTTCATATAACCTCCATTTGGCGCGATATTTATTACAACTCTATTGAATAAAACGCGGTTTTATCTATAACCCAAGCGAGGCTAAGCGAAGAAAAGGCGCCATCTTGGCGCTTTAAACCTTATTAATCCTGAAAATAAGGCCTACCGGAACTGCTTAGAGGGTCACTCAAAAGGGAAACTCTTTTGAACTCTAAGGAGGAGGGATACTACCCCATGGGTTTTGTGAAAGCCAACGACTTTTTGCGCTAAGGCCAGAGGAGTTTGCTCTAAGGCTGTCGATTCATATACCGACTTAACAAGGAAATAGCCTTAAACCCTCGTTTTTATTGCGGGTTGGGAGCTACCCCCCGGGGATTCTGGATAGCAGCCTGGGCCTGTAGCTGCGGCTCATGGGAAGGGTTTCACCGCTGTTTAGCAGCACCCGGGCATCGCCCGAATCCTGTGGCTGAATCTCCACCACCGCGGTCAAATTGACCGCAAAAGAGCGGTGGATACGGGCAAAATCGGCGGCGGGCAAGCGCTCACAAAAGCGCGCCATGGTCTCACGCAGTGGGTAAATACGCCCACCGGCATGCAGATTCAAATAATTACCCGCTGCCTCTACGTACTGGATAGCCGCTATATCCAGCAAGAACTCCCGCCCCAGTTTTTTAATCAGCACTCGCGTCAAAGGTGCTTCTGCGGCAGCAATTGGCTCACAGGATGGAGTTTCCACCACCGGGACCTCAGCTTGCAACCGAGGCGAATCACCCTCCGCCAGAAGCGAAGCCTCGCCCTGCAGACGCAGCAGAATAAAACGGTATAGATAGATAAGTGCCAGGTAAGTGGCGTAGGCGCGAATATCCTTGGCGTATTCGTAAAAAAATTCGCGAACGAGCGCACCAAATTGGTATTCGCCCCCCGTCAAGGCGTAGGCCAGTTTGCGCAGCGCCACCATAGCGGCCACATGGATTATCGAGAACACCAGGCTGAACAGCAGGTGCGCCGTTAAACTGGAGGGCAACTGGTTCAGCCGCACCGGGACGTAGCTGTCAAAGCGCAAAATAACCGGAATCAGCAGCAGCTGCACCAGCATACTGGAGGACTCCCACACCACCGGCTCCCAAAATGGCAGTTGGCTGTGCACACGCGCCAACTCCACCGCGATATCCCACAGGTTTGCGGCCAACACCAAGCCAAAAAGTGCCACCCAAAAACTCACTTCAAAGTAGCGGCGATAAACCAGGTATGTCTGTAAGCTCATGGGATTCCGTTATTGTTTGCACCGCGCACCAGTGTATTCGATCTGTGGCGCTGCCTGAAAACCTGTGCGCTAAAACACCCGCTGGGTGCGCGGCAGCATAAGCACCAGCGAGCCCACCAGTGCCGCACTCATAACCGTGATCGAACCCACCACCAGCAATTTGGCCACAGGCGCCATCGTCCAGCTGGCGGCGAGTCGACTCCAGGCCACCAATAAAGGCGCGTGCAAAATAAAAATTAAATAGGCGCGCCTGGCCAAAAACTGCATCACCCAGGAGGGCGCACGCACCGCCCAATAGCTATGGGTAGCCCAGAGCAAGCCAAGGCTAATACCGGCGGCAAACAGCGGGTCCCAGAGCGCGTAAAAAAGCGCATTGGTACTCCAACCACCCTCAAAGCGACCAGTGCCCAGCCCAAAATTAAGTACCCAGGCGAGCACAGCCAAGGCCAGACCTGAAAGCGCCAGCCAAGGATGACAATCGCGCCAGCGAATGCGCTCCAGCAAACGCGAGTTATAGCTGAGTACCCCCACAGCAAACAGCCAGATATAGGGGGCAAAATAGCCCCACTGCATCCACAGCCAATTTTCGCCTACCGGGATAATCAGGCGGATAGCAAAGGAGACCAGCCCCAGGCATACCAAGGTCAGCAATAGCCTGGGGAAGGCGGGCAACGCCACCAAAGACCAGCGAGAAACCCAGGGCTCCAGCAGCAAGTACACCAGGCTCATTCCCAGTAGTGCCGCCGCAAACCACAGGGGTCCGGGGCCAAACTCCTGCCGGTCAAAGGCCGACGCCAGGGCCGCGGCAAAGTTGGCGAAACTTGTCATTTGCGCCAGTGCCATGGTTACTGGCGCCAGGACAAAGTAAAACACCAGCAGGGGAATCCCCAGGCGTAACAGGCGATCAAACACAAATTCGCCAATCGACTTTCTGCCCCTGGCTGCAGCACTAAAATAGCCGGCAAGAAGGAAAAACAACCCCATAAACTAACTTGGGTTAATGCAGTTAAACGCCAGCAACCAGCGATTAGAGGCATTGGGCAGCTCGCGCCAATACCAGCCGCCGGACCCGCCGTAGGCTATGGCCGCGTGATGAAACACCACCAGAGCAGTTAAATAAATTCGTATGGAATCCATCGCAAAATTGCGCTTCATCGCTCGCTCTCCAGGCAGACAAAGCGCTATTAGATTGATTCCCCCCTGGCTTAAACAGTAAAAAGTGATCAGTCGCAGGCTCGCAGTGACGAATCGCAGGGCCGATAAGTTATTCGGCCAGATAAATTGGCGGCCAAGCACCAGAGCACATGACAAATGCCGCGCCAGAGCGCATGCTTTGCACTTCTCCGACTCCCCTTTGATCGATTACTACCTGTAAACCATGACCGACAGCTCCGCCGACCAAGTTCTCACCTCCCTGCGCCGGGTAATTCGCGCCATTGAAATGCACTCCAAGCGGCTATCCAAAACCGCTAGCGTTACCGGCCCGCAGTTGCGTTTGATGCAATTGATAGACAAACAACCGCAAACCACCATCAGCGAGTTGTCCAAGCAGATGAGCCTGAGCCAGGCAACGGTCACCACCATTATGGATCGTCTGGAAAACCGGGGCCTGGTCACCCGCATCCGCTCACAGCAGGACAAACGCAAGGTTCACCCGCAGCTCACCGACCAGGGGCGCAGCCTACTGGCCAAAAGCCCTACCGCCCTGCAGGACAGTTTTGTGCAGCGCTTTAATCACTTAAAAGACTGGGAGCAGGCGATGTTGATCGCGTCTATCCAGCGGGTGGCGGAGATGATGGACGCCACCGGGCTGGACGCTTCGCCCTATCTGGATGTGGGCGCCCTGGATCGCGCAGACGAGACCTGAGCAAACGCTGATGCCCGAGCTGCAACAAAAACATCACTAAACCGACAAATTCCCGCCATTTGCCAGTCACATTGCCCCCCTATGCTCCCGACAGTCAAAAATAGACTAAAGGAGTAACCCAATGCGCATACATTCATTCCTCGGCGCCCTGGCGATAGTGGCACTCGCCCTGCCCGCCTCTGCCGAGCTGTATTTTTCTGAATACGTCGAAGGCAGCAGCAACAACAAGGCGCTGGAAATCTACAACCCGGACAACACCCCGGTAGACCTGGGCAGCTATCAGGTACAGCTGTTTTTTAACGGCAGCAGCAGCGCTGGCCTCAGCATTAACCTGAGCGGCACCATCCCCGCCCAGGGCGTGTTTGTGCTGGCCCATGGCAGCGCCGATGCAAGCATTCTGGCAGTAGCCAACCAAACCAACAGCGCTGGCTGGTTTAACGGCGACGACGCCATAGCCCTGGTGCACAGCGGCAGCCGCGTAGATGTAATTGGCCAGATAGGTGTCGACCCGGGCAGCGAGTGGGGCAGCGGCCTCACCAGCACCGCCGACAACACTCTGCGCCGCAAACAGACCATCACCAGCGGCGACAGCAACGGCAGCGATGCCTTTGATCCGGCATCAGAGTGGGACGGCTTCGCACAAAACACCTTTGATGGCTTGGGCAGCTACCAGGGCAGCAGCAATGGCGGCGGCGGTAATTCTGGTGGCGGCAGTAGCGCAGATTGCGGCGCCAGCGCTACAGCGATCGCCAGTATTCAAGGCAGCGGTGCAGCCAGTCCTTTGGTCGGCAGCAGCCAGACCATCGAAGCCATAGTGGTGGCCAGCTACCAGGCCAGCGGCCAGATAGGCGGTTTTTTTGTGCAACAGGAAGACAGTCAAAGCGATGGCAACCCGGCCACCTCCGAAGGCCTGTATATCCCCAGCAGCACAGCGGTGGCTGTGGGCGATCGCGTGCGCGTGAGCGGCACAGTGGCCGAAACCTATGGCCTGACTCAGCTGAGCAACGCCCAGGTCAGCATTTGCGCCAGCAACCAGATGCTGCCAACACCCGCCAGTATCAGTTTGCCAGTTGCCAGCCTGGACGCTTTTGAAGCGGTGGAAGGCATGGCGGTAACCTTCGCCCAAACCCTGACGGTAAACGAAACCTACGGTCTGGGCCGCTATGGCCAGGTGCTGCTCGCCAATGGCCGCTTGATGCAGCCCACTAATCAAGTGGCTCCCGGTGCTGCCGCTCAGGCGCTGCAAGCGCAAAACCTGCTCAATCAAATCCAGCTGGATGATGGCAGCAACCTGCAGAACCCCGACCCGGTGATCTACCCGGCGCCCGGTCTCTCCGCCAGCAACAGCCTGAGGTCCGGCGATACAGTCGCCGATTTGCAGGCGGTAATGACCTACGATTTTGGCGAGTACCGCTTGCTGCCGACAGCTGTACCCAACTTTGTGCACACAAATGCGCGTACGCCTGCGCCCGAAAGAGATGTTGGCGCCAACCTGAAAGTCGCCAGCTTTAATGTGCTTAACTTTTTTAACGGCAATGGCCTGGGCGGCGGATTTCCCACCGCGCGCGGTGCCGATACAGCCGCTGAGTTTGCGCGCCAAAAAGCCAAAACCCTCAGCGCCCTGGTGGGCCTGAATGCCGATGTGGTGGGTTTGCTGGAACTGGAAAACGATGGCTACGACAACTACAGCGCCATCGCCGAGCTGACCGCCGGCCTTAACAGCGCCATGAATACCAACACTTGGCATTACATCAACCCCAGGCTCAGCAAAATTGGCACAGATGAAATCGCCGTGGGCATGATTTACCGCAGCGACCGCGCCACGCCCATCGGTCAGCCAGCCATCCTCGACGCCAGCGTCGAGCCCCTGTTTGTCGACACTAAAAACCGCCCCAGCCTGGCGCAGACTTTCCGCGCGGTGAATGGTCGCGGGGTGATTACCATCGCCATTAACCACTTTAAGTCCAAGGGTTCCGACTGCAATGACCTGGGCGATGTGGATACCGGCGATGGCCAGGGCAATTGCAACATCACCCGCACCCAGGCGGCCCAGGCGCTGGCCCATTGGCTGGGCACCAACCCCACAGGTGCGGGCGATAGCGATACCTTAATTATTGGCGACTTAAATTCCTACGCGGAGGAAGACCCAATTAACAGCCTGCGCAGCGCCGGTTACACCGACCTGATTCGCCTGTTTAACGGCACCAGCGCCTACTCCTATGTATTTGATGGCCAGTCGGGTTATTTGGACCACGGCCTCGCCAGCGCCTCACTCACCCAGCAGACGCTGCTCGCTGCCGACTGGCATATCAACGCCGACGAACCCATCAGCCTGGATTACAACACCGAGTACAAATCTGCGGCGCAAATCGCCAGTTTCTACGCGCCCGATGCCTACCGCTCCTCCGACCACGACCCGCTGCTAATCTCGCTCAAGCTGGTGCTCGATCTGGACGGCGATGGCGATGTGGATAAAAAAGATGTGCAACTGGTGACCGCGGCGCGCGGCCAGACGCCGGGCGAGTTTGATCAGCGCGATGTCAATGGCGATGGCCATATCGATGCCCTGGATGCGCGCGCCCTGACCCTGCAATGCACTCGCCCCGGCTGTGCGCTTGAATAATTTTTGAAAAAAATTTTGGAGAAAAACATGAAAGGTTTTATTGCAGGATTGTTTACCCTGTTAGCCATGCTTGCGCTTAACACCCAGGCCGCGCTTATTCAATTAATTCCCAGCAGCACCAACCTGACTCTGGGCGATGCGGTGCAAGTGAATGTGCGCATCAGCGATTTGGGTGCAGGCAATGCGTTGGGGACTTACGACATCAACCTCAATTACGACCCCAGCTATTTGAGTTTTAACAGCATCAGTTGGGGCGACACTTTGCTTGGCAATCAATTGGACCTGATGGGTTTTGGCAGCTGGCAGGAAAGCAGTGAAACCACAGCAGGAACGCGCAACCTGTTTGAACTCTCGTTTGACGATGCCGCTTGGCTTAACAGCCATCAAGCCAGTGAATTCACTTTGTTTAGCCTGGTATTTACTGCACTCGCGCAAGGTGAAACTACCATCTCGGCACAACTAAATACCCTGGGCGATGCCTGGGGCAATACGCTGCCTGCAGTAGCGGTAAACGGTGTAGGTTTGAGTATCGACACAGCCACCCCCCTACCCGAACCCTCCAGTCTCTTGCTGCTATTGGGTTTACTTGCGGTGATAGGGTTGCGTTGTCGCGCGCCTAAGCACTATTAACCTGGCGATCAAATATATCGTCCTGACATATTTGATCGGCGCCCTGGAAAATCCGGCGCAGATGCGTAAATCTGCTTGATTTCCCAGGGCTTGCGCCAGCCTTCAGCTGGCGGCGGCGCATACCGGAGGCTCACAGCAGGCTGCTTTTTCCGATTGTTTAGCCAAAAACCGCCCCGTTTTGCACACAAGCGCACCACGAACGAACACAAAAAAAAATATTATCAAAAGAATAAAATAATTTTTGTCGCTGAAAAAAATAATTAAAATTACCAAACCAGAAAAACCTCATCCTTTCAAAAAGTATTGGCATCCAAGGCTTCTTTTTTTATTTTTCGGGTTCAACTTTTGCTTGATTCCGAAAAACGGGGGAGGATGCTATATGGACACCAAACGTCTAGCGGCTCTGGATGGCTTGCGCGGTATCGCGGCTTTGGCAGTCGCTTGCTTCCACTATTTTTATCACTACGGGGAAATATATCAACGCAAACTGCCCAGCGCCGATTGGGCACAACTGGGCTATTACGGTGTTCATTTGTTTTTTATGGTGAGCGGCTTTGTGATTTTTTGGTCGCTTAGTCGCTACCCTCAAGCGAGCAGGTTTATCTGGTCGCGCTTTTCTCGACTTTTCCCCACCTATTGGGCGGCAGTTACTATCACCTTTATCGCCACCTTAATACTGGGGCCTGGTGACCGTCATGTATCCTCGCTGGAGCTATTAACCAATTACACCATGCTGCAGGGATTTTTAGGTGTGGCCCATGTTGATGGTGTCTATTGGACGCTCACTCTGGAGCTTTCATTTTATTTTTGGATGCTGACACTCTTGCAATTCCATCAGCTGTCACGCATTGAGTTTTGGCTGCTGGGATGGATAGCAGTGAGTATTGCGCTGCAGCTAAGCGGTTTGGCGGAAAAAATCCCCATGCGAGTAAAGTTTGTATTTTTGTGGGATTACATTAGCTTTTTTGCACTGGGAATTAGCATCTTCCGAATTAAGGCCGGTACAAACAATAAACTAACACCCTGGGTTATTGCACTGGGATTAGTCAGCGTGTTTTGCGCTTACCCCCTGGCAGTTGCCCTGTTTGTGTGTGGTCTGGTGGGCATATTTTATCTGGCAGTGTCGGGCAGGTTAGGGTTTCTGGCGAGCGCCCCTTTGACATTTCTGGGTAGTATTTCCTACGCGTTTTATCTGGTTCACCAAAACATTGGCTATGCCTTTATTTACCGCAGCTATGCGCTGGGTCTATCGCCTTACTGGGGGATTGCCCTGGCCTTTTTGGTGGCCACTTGCCTGGCCAGCGCTCTAACTTATCTGATAGAAAAACCGGCGATAAAATACCTGCGCGCAAGTCAGCTGCCACTAACGTTCAGCCATTGGTTGACAAGAAAATGGAACTTGCTTACCAGCCGCTGAAACACTTTAGGCCAGCGAGCCGCTGAAAAAAGTTAGCGAGACAGCCAACGCAGCAATCTACACGCGGGCCGCGGCCGGGTCAGGATGCCCGGCCACGGCTACTTCACGGCTACTTTAATTTAAGGTGAGTGAATTTGGCGTACGAAAACCGGTTAGTGCAAATTATTTTCCAACCTCAATCGGCCATCAGCACTAACACAAAGCCAAAGGGACAGGACTCATCGTAAAACTCCGGGCGAAGATTGCTCTTTTCCTGGGTGTGAACCACAAATGAGTTGGCATCCTGCGAAAAAATTTCCACTTTTTTGTTGTAGATCTGCACGGGAGCATTGGGGTTAGCCGGCACTAGCGGCGCCTGATATTCGGAGTACACAAAGATTTTTTGTTGCACCCCGGGGTAGCTGACACCCAGGTTGTGGGTTATTCGGTAAAACGCGGTCTGCTGGCCCATGCGATCAACCGTCCAGCTAGGCAGGCCTGTAACTGGCGCGGGATCGGTATAACCGGCGTTTTCAGGTATAGCAGCGGAAAAAATCTGGCACATAAAAATCCCTCTAAATCATTAACGTAGGTTGTGTTTACCGCGGTAAACACTGGCATAAGGTTAACAACTCAGCGCTGAAAACAC
>CBINKF010000014.1:0-14554 GCA_966251115.1 uncultured Cellvibrio sp. | reverse complement strand
AATCATATCAGCGGTTAAGGCATCCACCTCTGTAGAGGTCAGCTTGACGCCATAGACCTTGTTAGTCTTTTGCGCATATACGTAGGCATTGATATACAAGGCATTAATCTGATCCACTTCAGAAGCATAAGCCTCTGGATCAATCATATGCCTGCCTAACAGGTCATATATTTGCTGGCGAATCATTCTATTTTGGACATACTCTTCGCCTACCAACTTACCCACCGGATAGGTGGGCACCAATACCGTTATATCCCCTGCAATAGGCACATAAGCCGGAGCAGGCAGTGATAATTTGGCATCCACTAGGCGCTTATGAAAGGTCGAAATATTTTGATGCTGCAAATTTGTCGCAACGGCAAAATCTGCTTTTTGGTATAAATAACTTTGGGCGGGGGCAGCTTTTTGAAAAAAGGTATTGGTTAGTGACTTGGTTATTGCGTCGTCACTAATTATGTAGGCAGCGGCGGCAAAGCCCGGAACCACTATTTGCATGAGCAAAAACAAAGCAGTGATTGTGCCGACAACTCTCTGTTTGATAGTGATATAGCTACGCGAATTTTGTTTGTTTTTCATCTCATATCTCCTTAGCTATTCCACCAACTATCAAACGCGGCAATTAGAGCCATTAATGCATCTTTAATAGCTTTGTATTGCGCGGCAAGAAATTCCTCTACATTAGTGCTCCAGGACTTAGATTCACTGTCATATATTTGATTAGTAGCATCATTTATCGCTTTCTCTACAATGTCTTGCTTGCAGTCACCCCCATCACAACCTGGTGAGGACGTAATTGTGCGTTGAGCATCTATAGTTGTTGGGGCTATCACCGTATTTAGATATTTGCCATCATCCGATAATTCAGTTTCTGAGACCATTGTGTAATCGATAAAATATCCCGAACCGGACTTATGCTCATCTTTACTCCATGTATTAGTAGCGGTGTAATCAGATATCAATTTATCATCCAGCTCCCCAATCACATTGTGATTAGTTCCATATAAACCTGTAGTTTCACCATTTAAGTCTCCCTTTACCGAAAACAAAGTTCCTTTCATTTGCTCTTCCGTCTGACCAGACAGATCCACGCTGGAGCTATTTCCCCACGTTCCACAAGTGTCGTAGTACAAACGACCCTGAGCTTCAGCATCCTGCCCACTACCGTAATAAGTAAATGGGCTGGTACAACCTTTGGTAGACTTTGTCACTATGGTGGAGCTATTTTGATACTTCTCTTGAAGAGCCAGACCAATACTGGTTACCTTGCCCGCCACACTTTCAGAGTCGCTATTTTTAGCAACAAACTTCGCATCATTTAAAACCTCAAAGTAGGAGGTATTATTTATAAAGCCGCCATTGGTTGTTGAAAACTCAAACCCCAGGGGAGCAAATGAATACATAACTCCCGGAGGAGAAAAAACTACGAGCAATGACTCGTATCCGTTTAATGTTGTTTGGCCGGTACTGGTGGGCTCTGTACGGTGAAACGGCTCAATAATCACCTCAGTGGTATATCGCTCATTCGCAACATTTGGGGAAATAACATAGAAATGTCCCGCTGGATCATTTACACCCATAATCGCTGACGAGTTGACAACATAGGTTCCCGAATGAATATCGAGTGCTGTATCCGCGACCAGTTGTACTCTATCTGCCTTAGTTGGGTTAAAAACAATTCCAGAGCGCCATGCCTCTGGGTCCAATGTATATTCAAAGTAGGGATTTATGTTCTCGACATTTGTGGCCGCATTGATAGATACAATATCCCCCACTATCAAAGCTGACAAATTTGATACTTTAGTGGCCCCTTGAAACGAAACTCCGCTAAAAGCCATGGTGCTTAGGCCAATATCTGTTGGGGTATCAGCACTTGCCACCACGGAAAAATCGTTTTTAGGTTTAAAGGGATACAGAGAGCCATTTCGCACATAACTATGATCCGAAGTGAGCGCAACCTTATACCCTAAAATTCGCCCGCCGAAGCGATTTTCAATGTATTGATCTGCACCGACAAAAACCTGCCTCCCATTTAGCAAGCCGTTGTTTTCTATGCTCCCAGCAGCAATTTGAATTGTTTTTGAGTTTACTGCACCAACGTTGGTAAGTTTTCCACCCGCCGTACCATCAAATGCATTGGATGAAATAGTGCCGTTATTAATTAGCTCGCCTGAACTCGCAACCTGGACTATAGCGTCAGAATAGAGCTTTCCATTCTGATAAATATTTTTGCTGGTATTTAATGTTGAGACTTTAATAGACTCTTCAACTATAGCCAGCTGTCCATTATAGGTTGTACTGGAGGCAATATCGGAGGTGGTATCAATAGTTCCCGATATTTTTATAGGGCTATTAGATACAAATTTTACTGCGAGAGAAGATAAAGTCCCGGCCTGCTCAATACCGTAGGTATTTGTTTGACCACTTAAATAAACATCTAAGGTTTTGTAGTTAAAATCAAATCCAGCAAGCACAGTAACGCTACCATACCCAACCTTTAACCCCCCAGAATCACTCAATAGATAGCTGCCGTCATTCGAATAGGCGGCTTTTAATTGGGTAGAGGTAGTTCCATTTAAAATAACTCGTGGCGCAATTAATTCGACCGCACCAACGCCTTTGGCTGAGAGCGAGTTAATATTGATGTTGCTACTTGTAGTTAAGGTCACCTTGTTAGGCCAAGCATTGCCATCGTAAGCCAAAGTACCAGCAGCAAGGGTTAGACGCCCAACGTTAGCAACACTACATGCTACGCAACTTGAGGATAGGCTATTTGATTTGTTGATAATTAGAAGGTCGGCTTTTTCACCCAATATCTCTATTGATGAGCTAATACTGACGCTGGTTGCTTCTATAACTATTAGCTTGGCAGCACTGCGAACAGTATCAGTCGTATTAACAATTTGTAGTGGGCGATTAATGACAAAGCTTGTAAATTGTATTTTGGTTACGCCCGCTGAATTAGGCGCTGCGGGAGTAAGTAAGTCGGCGGTGGCCCCATTTATTAAAATTACGGAGGGTTGGTCTATCGCTTTAGTTAAAGTCGATGCTTGCGCAGCACCAATTAGCGAAACCAACAAAATGCTTAAAAGCAAAATACATCTCGTAAGAAAAATCATACAAGGGGTCCTGTTTGGATAATTTTTAGACAAAAGTTGTTTGCCGCATCGAATAGGGATGCAGTAAAAATTTAAATGCGATGAGTTATGGGGCTTTTAAGGTGGGGATAAATCAGGAGATATCCATTCCCTTGCCGCCTCATCCATAGCAAGCAATGGGTTGAAATTTAATCGAACGAGGCACCAAGTTCAACAGTTTTTTCACAATCAGTTAGAACTTTTTAAAGTGCCTTACCAGTAGGCAATTTATTTAGTCACAAAAAAGCCCACAAAAAGTGGGCTTTTCATAAAGTTTTAACCAAAGCTAAATATTTTGGAAACTACCACCAGGTGGCATAGATCGCGACCAAAATCAGAACCACGCCTACAGCGGCAATATTAAAGCCGGAAGTGGTTTTAAAGCTGATTCCCTCCAGGTCAACCGCGTTGGATTGCACCTTGGCGCCGCCAATAAATGTTACCAGCGCAGCCAGTGCACAGCAGATCAGGAATACGACGCCTACGCGGTCCATAAAGGGGAATTCCGGCAGAAACTTGTAAAAGAGCGCGGAGAAAATCACTGAGGACACAGCAGCAGCGGTTAACGCCGAAGCAGCTGTTGCTTTTTTCCAGAAGAAACCAAACAGGAAGATCACCACAATACCCGGGGTAAAGAAGCCGGTGAATTCCTGAATAAATTGAAACGCTTGCTGTGATTGCCCTACCAAGGGTTTAGCCAGGAGTATCGCAATGACCATAGCGGCAAAGGCAGTAACACGGCCAGTAAATACCAGTTTGTGTTCAGAGGCCGAGGGATTAATCAGCTTTTTATAAATATCCATGGTGAAGATGGTGGATACGGAATTGGTCATAGAGCTGAGCGATGAAGCAATCGCGGCAACCAGTGCAGCAAAAGCAATACCGAGCAAGCCGTGGGGCAAGAGTTTCATCATTTCAGGATAGGCTGAGTCAGGTTTGTCCAACCCCGGTGCGAGAATAAAAGCGCAAATTCCCGGCAGCACCACAATGATGGGCACGCAGAGCTTTACGTAAGCGGCAAAGGCCATGCCCTTTTGCGCTTCCTGAATACTTTTTGCGGCCAACGCGCGCTGAACAATGTACTGATTAAAACCCCAGTAACTGATGTTCATAATCCAGAGCCCACCGATCAACACCGAAATACCAGGCAGGTTTTTATAGTTGGGATTATCCGGCGAAAGGATCATATCGAATTTTTCCGGTGCTTTATCCAGCAACATGGAAAAGCCCTCGAACACACCGGCACCGTCAGCAATTTTATTCAGCGCCAGATAGCTTACGAACAGGCCGCCCAATACCAACAAAACCACCTGGATAATGTCGGTCATGGCCACTGCCTTAAGGCCGCCATAAATCGAGTAGGTAATAGAGAAAAGCGCGAGGAAGATCATGCCGTAGAGCATGTCAACGCCGAGGAATTGAGAGATTGCCAAAGAGCCGAGATAGAGAACGGATGTAAGATTTACAAAGGTATAAAGTGCGAGCCAGAAAATCGCCAGGATTGTGCGCACGCGCGAATCATAGCGGTTCTCCAGAAACTGCGGCATGGTGTATATGCCTTTGGAGAGGAATATCGGCAAAAAATATTTTGCAATCAGGATTAAGGTGATTGCCGCCATAAGTTCATAGGCCGCGATCCCCATGCCTATGACATAACCCGAACCGGACATGCCAATAATTTGTTCAGCGGAAATGTTGGAGGCTATTAGCGAAGCACCTATTGCCCACCAGGGCAAAGATTTGCTTGCGAGGAAGTAATCACTGGCGTTTTTGTCGTGACCTTTTTCATCGCGCGATACCCAATAGGCGACAAAAATAAGTATGACCGCGTAGAGCCCAAAAACGGCAAAGTCCAAATAGTTCAAATGCATGTTGTACCCCAGAACCAGTATGTTATTGAATTAAATTTTTTATTGTTGCCGATAAAAACAGGCACCCAGAGGTGTTAGCCAATGAGTGCCCATTGCTGACGATTTACGCCCTGATTTCCGCTAGATTCTGCCGCCGTCTATAACGAACTCCTGCGCGGTAATCATAGCGGCATCGTCCGATGCCAAAAATAACGCCAGCTTGGCCACGTCGTGGCCGGCCAAACGTTTCTTCAAGCAAACTCGCTTCATTAACTCGGCTTCCTCATCGGCAGAAAGCCATTTTTCCAATTGTTTGGGTGTGGCAACCCAGCCCGGCAGTATGGCATTGACACGAATATTGTCGCTGCCAAAATCCGTTGCCAGGGCTTTGGATATTCCCAGTATGCCCGCTTTGGCGGTGATATAACTGGCCAGATTAGGCGGCGCCCACTCGGTATTAATAGAGCTGATATTGACTATGGCCCCACCACCTTGCGCAGCCATCATTGGCTGCACTGTCTGCGCGGCAAAAAATGCCGGGTGCAAATTGGTAGCCAAGCCGCGATACCACAGTTCTTCACTCATGCTGCGTGTGTCGTAGCGCTGGTCATTGGCCGCGTTGTTAATCAACACCCGAATTGGCCCCAGCGCGAGCGCTGCTTCAGCTATGACCTGTTTGAGCAGGGCAATATCGCTGACATCGCAATGGCGGTACCAGGGTGCAGGCAAACCCTTAGCCTGAATTTGCTCACACAGCTGCTTTGCACTCGCATCATCAAGATCGACAAAGGCGACCTTTGCCCCCTGGGCCACAAAGGCCTCGACCAAAGCGGCACCTATACCCGTTGATCCACCAGTGATAAATACACTGCGCTGCGCCAGGCTGGCGTAGTGGGTATAACCATCGTGGGGTGAGTAGCTGTACATGGTTGACTCTCTTTTGCTACTGGCTCGAAGGAAGACACTAAAACCAAAGTTTAGTGCTACCTGGGCTTGGCCAGGGACAAGTTGATCAACTCCATTACCTCTACCAAAAGCACTTTGACAGCGGCGGCTGCCTGCTCCTTATCGCCCGCGCAAATGGCGTCGTATATGCGCTTGTGATCCTCATAATTTGCCGCCAGCACCCCTTTTAACTGGTTGGTACTGGCAATACTCACACGCAATGCCACCTGAATAAATTCGCGCAGCTGATAAAAAAAACGGTTGTTGCTGGCACTGAGAATGGCGCAGTGAAACTCTATGTCTGCTGCCAGCGGATCATCCTGGCCCTCGTCGGCCTTCTTCATCCGCGCCAGGGCGTCGGCTATAACTTTAATTCTTTGGCTATCTGCTGAGTTTTCGGCCGCCAGGGATGCGGCTTCTGGCTCAATGGCCATGCGCAGCTGGGTAAACTCACGCAGCAATTCCAGCGAGGGGCGCGCGTTGAGGGTCCAACTGAGCACATCCGCATCAAACATATTCCAGTGGGTTGAGGGCATAACCCTGATCCCCTGGCGGGGGCGCGAGGCAATTAGCCCCTTGGCGGTCAGCATTTTCACCGCTTCGCGCGTAACGCTACGGCTGATATTAAATTGCTGCGACAGTTCCGCCTCTGTGGGAAAGGTTTTGTCCACGGCATACTGGCCCTGAACAATGGCCGCACCCAATTGATGCGTTAGTTGATGCGTTAAATTTCGTCCCGTATCCAGCATAATTAACCAGCCTATTTATATTATATATATGTCCAGAATCCTTCAAGAGCTTTTTTTGTCTGCACCCTGCCCAAACGATTCCTGGTATTTGACCTGAAAAAAGAAAACCTGCGCTTGTTGCCAAGCGCAGGTTTATTTAACAAGAGGATTGACGTTTAGTCACGCAAAAAGTGCGTTTTACCCATGGGCGAGATTAGCTGTTGGAGTGGACGTTTTCCTCGATCATTTCCAAATTGGAGTGGCGCACATCCTCGCCATTGACCAAATAGATAACATATTGCGCCAGGTTGCGTGCGTGGTCACCAATGCGCTCAAGTGCACGCAGCGACCACATAATGTTTAGTACACGGGTAATACTGCGCGGATCTTCAATCATAAAGGTAATCAGTTCGCGCATGGCCGTGCCATATTCCATATCGACTACGCGATCAGTCTGCACGACGGTGAGGGCAGTCTCTACATCCAGGCGCGCGAAAGAGTCCAGAGCGTCCTGCAGCATTCGCGAAACGTGGCCGCCAATATGACGCACCTCCACATAACCTTTGGGAGAGTGGCCATCTTTATTCAACGCCATCGCCTGACGGGCAATTTTGGTGGCCTCGTCACCAATGCGCTCCAGATCGGTAATTGCCTTGGTGACCGCAATAACCAAGCGCAAATCGCTGGCCGCTGGCTGGCGACGTGCGAGGATACGCACGCACTCTTCGTCAATGGACATTTCCATCGAGTTGACTTTGTTGTCCGCGCGCACCACCTGCTCAGCTTTTTCAACATCGGCATCAATCAGTGCCTGAATTGCATCATTCACCTGACGCTGGGCCATGCCCCCCATTTCGGATAAGTGGGTGCGGATGGTTTCCAGCTCTATATTGAACTGCTGGGAAATATGATGGGTATGACTAGTAATATCCATGACCATAATGCACCTCCGCATTAACCGTAACGGCCAGTAATGTAATCTTCAGTTTGTTTTTTGCCGGGATTGGTAAAGAGCGTGTCAGTTAGATCATGCTCAATCAAATCACCCAAGTACATAAACGCCGTGTAATCTGAAACCCGCGCCGCCTGTTGCATATTGTGGGTTACGATCACGATGGTGTATTTGTTTTTCAACTCATTAATCAACTCTTCGATTTTCAAGGTTGAAATTGGATCAAGTGCGGAAGCCGGTTCATCCAGCAAAATAACTTCAGGTTCAATCGCTATGGCACGGGCTATAACCAAACGCTGCTGCTGTCCACCCGACATACCAAACGCGTGATCGTGCAAGCGATCTTTTACTTCATCCCAAAGCGCGGCGCCGCGCAGAGAGTTTTCCACCACTTCATCGAGAACACGCTTGGACTTAACGCCCTGTAAGCGTAGACCATAAGCCACGTTTTCGTAGATGGATTTTGGAAACGGATTCGGCTTTTGAAAAACCATACCGACTTTGCGACGCAATTCCGCGACGTCCACACGGTGGTCGTAAATATTTACGCCATCCAGCAGGATTTGTCCGTCAATGCGACAGGTTTCCACCAAATCGTTCATACGGTTAAAGCAGCGCAACAACGTCGACTTGCCGCAACCGGATGGGCCAATAAAGGCCGTAACCTTTTTTTCCGGTATTTTCATATTTACGCTGTGAAGCGCGCGTTTGTTACCGTAATACAAACTTAAATCTTTCACTTCCAGTTTGATCGGCTGCTTTTCAATCGGTTGTTGCTGTAATGGAGGTGTCATAATCGAAACCTGAAAATGGAATTAAGAAATCTGGTAATTCATTAGGGACGCAGCAGCACCCGTGCAAACGGACTTTTTAAAACCGGTGAATGCAATTTAAAACCGGCGAATGCAATTTAAAACCTATGTGCGCTGTTTACGACCAACCAGAAACCCGAGCCAGTGCCCTATGCACACTGCACTCGATTCACATGAAGCGCCTGTGAAGCTGTCTACGCGGGAAATGGCCTCAGAGGCTATGGCGTTTAAATGCTAACAAGCGCAGATGACAGAATTGTTACAATTAAAATAATTACTGTAACAATATTGAAATACTTTTGACATTTTAAGCGCTGGCCGACAGCGCAAACCCGTCTATTTGACCACCCGCAACCCGGGGCGTTTGGCCGCAGATTTTTCCCCAATCGGGGTGGGCGCCTTGGGCGCTGGGGGAGCCGGAGGCGTGGGCGCCTCTTCCGCTTCAAACATCATTCCCCGTCCATTTTCGCGCGCGTAGATACCCAGAATGGCGTGACAGGGAATATATAGCTGCTGCGCAACACCGCCAAAACGAGCGCTGAACGACAGCGAATGATTATCCATGGCAAAGTCGTTGATAGCACCTGGAGCTATGTTGAGGATAATTTGGCCATCTTTGTTGACATGCTGCAGCGGAACGCGAGTGCCTTCCACATGGGAGTCGACCAGAATATGGGGGGTGCAATTGTTATCCACTATCCACTCGTAGAGCGCGCGGACAAAGTAGGGACGACTGGATGTCATGGACATGAAGATTTCCTTACTGAGGATAACAGCAGCAGAATAACAACATCAGATCTAAAACGAAACGGGCGACCTGAGCCGCCCGTTTGCTAATTTACCGGGAGTCTAGTGGATTTCCCGCCAGAACTCACGGTTCAGGAAGTACACAAATATAAACAGAATAACCAGGAAGCCCAGCACCCAATAACCTATGTGCTCACGCTTTTCGGCTACTGGCTCACCCAGGTAGGCCAGGAAATTAACCAGATCATAGACCACCTGATCATATTCATCGGCACTCATGCTACCTTTGATTTTTCCATCCACCAGTGCGCCGCAGTGCTCGTTCATCACCAGCTGACCCACGTCGTTACGCAGCGGGCCACCATTGTGATTGAGCTCGGGACCAGCGCCGCACTCGTGCAGGCCCTGCAGGCTCATAAGCACGTGAGGCATACCCACATTGGGGAACACGCGGTTGTTTACACCCCAGGGGCGAGTGTTATCTTTGTAAAAGTTGCGCAGGTAGGTGTAAATCCACTCGGGTGAACGCGCGCGCGCCTCCAGAGTCAGATCAGGCGGTGTAACACCAAACCACACTTTGGCCTTTTTCGGGTCCATGGAGGTTGTCATTAAGGAACCAATAGCCTGGCCACCAGGGATCAGGTTTTGCTCCATCAGGTCGTGAGGGATTTCCAGATCGTCGGCAACGCGCTCAAAGCGAGAGTACTGAGCGCCATGGCACCCCATGCAATAGTTAACAAAATACTTGGCACCGCGCTGCAGCGAAGCCTTGTCAGAAATATTTGTCTCTATTGCGTCGCAGGGAATAGCGCCACATTCAAAGCCAGCCTCGTTCGCAACTGCTTTGATAGGGATAACCGCCAGAAGCACAAAGAACGCCAAACCAGCCAAAACTATGCCAATTGGCAAGCCTTTGGATTGGGTGCGAGCTGGTTCGACCAGATCTTTGTCGCGCGCCGCCAGCAACGGCAATACCGCAAAGATACCAGCCAACAGAAAGCACATAACCAACAGCAGTGCAGGAACTTCACCGTGGAAGTAAACACAGCCCATGGCAAAATAAATCACCACAAAAATACCGCACAGGAACCAGGCAGTTTTTGACTTGGCTTTTTCCGGGCTGGTGGTAGTCCACACTGGCATAGTCATGAAGTAGGCGAAGTAGAAGGTGGTGGCAATTTGCGACAACAGGGTTCTACCTTCGTCTGGCGCCTTAACGCCCAGATAGCCCAGAATCACAAACATAGAGGCAAACGCCATCAGCATCACACGCGGAATCATGCCGCGGTAGCGCATGGATTTAACTTTGCTGCGATCCAACCAGGGCAATACAAACAGAATCGCGATAGCAGCCGCCATGGCTATAAAGCCGAGGAACTTGGCAGTAAGGGTTACCGGGCCAAATTCAATTGGCATAGTCACTGCGCGCAAGACCGCATAGAAGGGGGTGAAATACCAAACCGGTGCAATGTGGGTCGGGGTTTTCAGGTTGTTGGCCTGTTCAAAGTTAGCGTGCTCGAGGAAGAAGCCGCCCACTTCGGGCATAAAGAACAGGATGAAACAGAATACAAACAGAAATACAGTAATACCCACCAGATCGTGCACGGTATAGAAGGGATGGAAGGGAACGCCATCGCGTGGAATGCCGTTTTCATCTTTGTTCTTTTTGATTTCAATGCCGTCGGGGTTGTTGGAGCCCACTTCGTGCAGCGCCAGAATATGCATTACCACCAACGCCAGCAACACGATAGGCAGAGCAACTACGTGCAATGCAAAGAAGCGGTTCAAAGTAATACCGGAAATCAGATAGTCGCCGCGAATCCACTGCACCAGATCATCACCTATGCCGGGAATTGCACCAAACAAGGATACGATTACCTGTGCACCCCAGTAGGACATTTGCCCCCAAGGCAATACGTAACCCATAAAGGCTTCAGCCATCAGCGCCAGATAGATGGTCATACCAAAAATCCACACCAGCTCGCGCGGCTTTTTATAGGAGCCATACATCATGCCGCGGAACATGTGAAGATAAACAACAATAAAGAATGCCGAGGCGCCGGTGGAGTGCATGTAACGCAGAATCCAGCCGTAATCCACATCGCGCATAATGTATTCCACAGAGGCGAAAGCACCTTCTGCAGAGGGGTTGTAACTCATGGTTAGCCAAATACCGGTAACCAGTTGGTTAACCAGTACCAGCAGCGACAACACGCCAAAGAAATACCAGAAGTTAAAGTTTTTAGGGGCGTAATACTTGCCCATGTGGGTGTCCCAGGCGCGCTGCACTGGCAGGCGATCATCCACCCACTGCCACAATCCGAGTAACCAATTCATATTAAGCCCCTTGATCCTCACCAATTATTACTACTGCGTCACTCACATATTTGTGCGGTGGCACCTCGAGGTTGAGCGGTGCGGGAACGCCTTTAAAAACACGACCAGCCAAATCATATTTGGAACCGTGGCAGGGGCAGAAAAAGCCGCCAAACCACTTGCCTTCGCCGCCCAGATCTTTAGCCGCCACATCGGGGCGATACATAGGCGCGCAACCCAAGTGGGTGCAAACACCCAGCAGGATGGAGTATTCCGGTTTGATCGAGCGATCAAAGTTTTTGGCGTAGGCCGGTTGGGTAGATTTTTCAGAATCCGGATCGCTAATTAAAGGTACAACCTCTTTCAAACGATCAAGCACAGCCTGAGTACGGCGAACGATGTAAACCGGCTTGCCGCGCCATTCAACCGTAATCATTTGACCAGGTTCAATCTTGCCCAGATTAACCTTAACCGGTGCACCAGCCGCCTTAGCTTTAGCACTTGGGTTCCAGGAACCCACAAATGGAATTGCAGCACCTACCACACCTACGGCACCCACCACAGAAGTGGCACCTATAAGCATACGGCGACGCGTCTTATTAACAGCGTCATTACTCATGACGTATTTCTCCCCTAACGGCTTGAACGGCTAGTGATTTACCCCGATTTATGGGGAAATCCAAATAGAAATGGTGAGGCCCAGAAAGGCGGGCAATCTTAAAGAATTAACGCCTTGCTGACAAGAATAACCACACAAAGGCTGGGTTATAAGCCGTAAATTCTCGATATAAAAACCCGGCTAGCGCAAATAAAAAAACGCCCAAGCCAACAAGGGCTTGGGCGTTTTTGATCTCTGTCAAATGGCGCGTAAATATAGCAGCCAGATGAAGATTAACGCTTGGAGTATTGTGGTCTCTTACGCGCTTTGCGCAGACCCACTTTCTTACGCTCAACTTCACGTGAGTCGCGGGTAACATAACCTTCTTTACGCAGAGCGGCGCGCAGGCTTTCATCGTACTCCATCAGAGCGCGAGTCAGGCCGTGACGAATGGCACCGGCTTGACCGAAGCTACCGCCGCCACTGACGGTGACGTTAACGTCAAATTTGCCAACCATATCAACAGCTTCGAGTGGTTGCATAACAACCATGCGAGCCACTGGACGACCGAAGTATACATCCAGAGCGCGATCATTAACGGTGATTACACCAGAACCCGCTTTGATGAACACACGGGCGGTAGAGGTCTTGCGACGGCCAGTGCCGTAGTATTGTTGTACAGACATGTCTATCCCCTTAGATGCTCAGTTCTTTAGGTTGCTGAGCAGCGTGTGGATGCTCGGCACCAGCGTAAACTTTCAGTTTTTTGAACATGGCGTAGCCAAGTGGGCCTTTCGGCAACATGCCTTTAACAGCGATTTCGATGGTGCGTTCTGGCGCCTTGTCGATCAACTTTTCGAAAGTGATAGACTTCAAACCACCTGGGTGGTTGGTGTGGCTGTAGTACACCTTATCGGTGGCTTTTTTACCAGTTACACGCACTTGCGCCGCATTGATAACAACGATGTAGTCACCGGTATCAACATGGGGAGTGAATTCTGGTTTGTGCTTTCCGCGTAGACGGGAAGCAATTTCCGCAGATAAACGGCCGAGGGTTTTACCAGCCGCATCCACGACGAACCAGTCGTGAGCGACGGATTCTGCTTTGGCAACGTAGGTCTTCATGTTATTCCTGCCTAAATTGGATGTGGAAAATACCCCGAAATTCGGGGAGCGCGAATATTACATAGATGATGGGTAAACATCAACCAGATTTTGCTTGCTAATTGGGGCGATGGGGCTTGGCCAGATACTCGTGACTCTGCATTTCCAGCAGGCGACTGACCGTGCGCTGGAATTCAAACTCCAGCTTGCCACCGGAATAGAGTTCTCCCAGCGGTTTTTCGGCGGAAACTATGAGCTTTACCTGGCGATCATAGAATTCATCCACCAGATTGATGAGCCGTCGCGCCTGATCGTCCTTAGCCAGCCCCAGAGCAGGGATATTACTTAGCAACACTGTGTGGTACTCGCAGGCCAGGGCAATATAGTCGTTTTGAGAACGAGGGCCATCGCACAGGTCGTTAAAGTCAAACCACACCAGATCCTCAGCTTCAAACCTGGCGCGGATCAACCGCCCTTCAACTTCCAGATCCACCTGGGCGCGAACCGCCACCTTGGCCGGCAACAGGCTGTCGAAGCTGCGCCTCAGGCTGGCCTCTGCTGACTCCCCCAGCGGGGAGTGATAAAGCTCTGCCTGCTCCAGGGTGCGCAACCGGTAGTCCACACCCCCATCCACATTCACCACCAGGGTATGCTTTTTTAAAAGCTCAATCGCCGGCAAAAAGCGCGCGCGCTGCAAACCGTCCTTATAAAGGTCATCTGGCACCCGGTTGGAGGTTGCCACCAGGGTGACGCCGCGAGCAAATAACTCCCGCATTAGCGAGCCGAGAATCATGGCGTCGGTAATGTCCGAAACATAGAACTCGTCAAAGCAAATCACCCGCGCTTCTGCGGCGATAATATCAGCGACCTTGGTGAGCGGATTTTTCTGCCCATCAAGCTTTTTCAGCTCGGCGTGTACGCGGCGCATAAAGCGGTGAAAGTGGGAGCGCATCTTGTGGGAAAAGGGCAGGCTCTCGTAAAAGCTGTCCATCAGATAGGTTTTTCCCCGCCCTACCCCGCCCCAAAAGTACAAGCCGCGAACAGCCTCAGTATCTTTATCACCCCAAAAGCGCTTGACCAAACCACCCCAGAGCGAGCTGCGCCGGGATTCCTGCCAATCGGCAACCAGTGCTTCATACAATCTCTGCAGATGCTGCACCGCCATTTGCTGGGCCGGATCGCGATGAAAATCGGGACGCGCCAAGTCCTGCTCGTAGCGCGCCTGAGGAGATAGTGAAGAACTTGGCACAGAAGGATTACTCATGAATTCTGTAAGGAGGCAGGTTGGCTTTCAAGGTGGCTTTCAAGGTGGCGTTAAAGGTGGCGTTAAAGGTGGCGTTAAAGGGCGCCACTTTAACCCCTCCCCCC
>CBINKF010000013.1:0-14727 GCA_966251115.1 uncultured Cellvibrio sp. | reverse complement strand
CAGGTGTTGGTTTATCAGGGTGAGGGGTTTGATCAGGCTGAGGTTGAGGGTAAGCAGCACCAGCGCCAGCACGGCAACACCGGCGGCGATTACCAGAATCGATGACCAGAGCGAGAGTCTGTGGCTGGAGGCGATGTTGTTTTGGGTCTGGCTGGCCACGGCCTGGCTGATGTGCTCACCGGCCTCGCTCAGCAGGCGGCTGGGTTCGCGGTCTATGCCGGCAACGGCATTATCGCCCACGCTTGGGTCGAAGTCGGCGGCTTTAAAGGCGTTAAAGCCCTGTTGGTACTTGTCATAGGCGGCCTGGTGCGCGTGCAGGAATTCGTTGACCAGGTTGCGAATCTCGCCCGAGGGCAAATCCTGACTCAGCTGAGTGCCCAGCTGCTCTACTTTTTGGTGTTGCTCTTGAAATTGGCTCCAGTATTTATTCAGCTTGGCTGGGTCTTTACCGCGCAGCAACACATCCTTCCACTCCTGTACTTGCACTTTAAAGTTGAAGTTCATTTCACCAATAACCCGCTGCTGGGTGATGGTGACCGAAACCAGTTGATCGTAGTCGGCGATGGTGTCCTTAAGCATGGCAATAGCCAGGCTACTGATAATTACCAGGAGGGTAATGCCTGCGCCGACACTGGCGATAAGACGACCTTGAATGCTGGAGAGAGCGCCAAACATGGTGAAAAGCTCCTGTTGCGCGTAGTGAATGTGCGTGAATTCAGGGTTTCGACAGCTTGCATATAAGCTTTAGCGAAAGCGCTGAAATGAGCGTTAAGTATAGGCAGGGTGAGGGGTGTTGCTGCCAGCCAGGGGCCGGCAGCGGGATAAATAGCGGGAATTAGGCCGATTTATAGAGGGTTTTTACGCCCTCTTTGGTGCCCAGCAGCAAAACATCGGCCGGCTTGATGGCAAACAGGCCATTGGTGACTACCCCGGTAATCTGGTTGATGGCGGTTTCCAGCGCGACGGCATTGGTGATTTGCAGGTTGTGCACGTCCAGAATCACATTGCCGTTGTCGGTCACCACGCCCTCGCGGTAAACCGGGGCGCCGCCGAGTTTGACCAGTTCGCGCGCCACCTGGGAGCGGGCCATGGGAATTACCTCCACCGGCAGCGGGAACTTGCCCAGCACACTCACCCATTTGCTCTCGTCGGCAATACAGACAAACTCTTTGGAAATGGCGCGCACAATTTTTTCGCGCGTGAGCGCCGCGCCGCCGCCTTTAATCAACTCCAACTGGGCATTGCTCTCGTCGGCGCCATCGACATACACCACCAGCTCGCTCACCGAGTTGCAGTCGAACACGTCAATGCCGAGTTTTTTCAAGCGCGCTGCCGAGGCGTCGGAGCTGGCCACAGCGCCGGCAAAACGGGTTTTGATGTCGGCCAGGTAATCGATAAAAAAGTTGGCGGTGGAGCCAGTGCCCACACCGATAATGGCATCGTTGTGCAGCTTGGGGGTGATGTAATCAACGGCGGCGCGCGCCACCAGTTGTTTGAGTTGATCCTGATTCATGCTGTTCTCTATGTATTGCCGACCGGGCAGTGCCGGGTTGGTTAAACCTAAGGGTGAGGTTTTGCCGCGATGATGTAGCTCTGGTCTTGTTTTGTGGGCGCATTATAGGATTTTTTCATCAAATTAACCCCCGATGCTGTGCGTTGGTGGTGAATTTTGTTTAGTATGTGGTTCCCCTAAACCCTGAATACAGGGTTTTCTTTTATCTGTAGAAACCCTTTCGGTTAGCCAAAACGTTTATGCCCGAGTCTTACATAAAGCGCATCCTCAACGCCAACATCTATGATCTGGCGGTGGTAACCCCACTCGATGACGCGCGCCTTTTGTCGCAGCGCACTGGCAACAAAGTGTTGCTCAAGCGCGAAGATCTGCAGCCGGTGTTCTCCTTCAAACTGCGCGGCGCCTACAACAAGCTGCTGCAACTCAGCCAGGAGGAAAAGGACCGCGGTGTAATTTGCGCCTCGGCCGGCAACCACGCCCAGGGCTTGGCACTGGGCTCCCAGCACCTCGGCATTAAAGCCACCATCGTGATGCCGCGCACTACCCCGGCGATTAAAGTAGATGCGGTCAAAGCGCGCGGCGCCAAGGTGGTGTTGCACGGCGACAACTACGACGAAGCCTCGGCCCACGCCAAAAAACTCATGGCGGAAAAAGGCCTGACCTATATTCACCCCTTTGACGATCCCGATGTAATCGCCGGCCAGGGCACTATCGGCATGGAAATCCTGCGCCAGCACCCGGGCAAAATCGATGCGATTTTTATCGCCGTGGGCGGTGGCGGCCTGGCCGCTGGTATTGCGGCCTATGTGAAATACCTGCGCCCGGAAACCAAAATCATCGCGGTGGAATCGGAAGAGTCCGCCTGCCTTTACGCCGCAATGCAAAAGAAAAAACGCGTGACCCTGCCGCAGGTGGGCATCTTTGCCGACGGTATTGCGGTGGCGCAAATTGGTGAAGAGACTTTTCGCGTGTTGCGCAAGACGGTGGATGAAGTCATCACCGTCAGCAACGACGAAATCTGCGCGGGTATTAAGGATATTTTCGAAGACACGCGCTCCATCACCGAGCCGGCGGGCGCCACCGGCGTGGCTGGCCTTAAAAAATACGTGGCTGAGCATGGCATAACCGGCCAGACATTAATCGCCATCGACTGCGGCGCCAATATCAATTTTGATCGCCTGCGCTATATCAGCGAGCGCACCGAAATTGGTGAGCAGCGCGAAGTTGTACTGGCAGTGACTATTCCCGAGCGCCCCGGTGCCTACAAGGAATTCTGCAAGGCGCTGGGCAAACGCAATATCACCGAGTTTAACTATCGCTACGCCGACAGCCGCCAGGCCCATGTGTTTGTGGGGGTGTCTGTCGCCGCGGGCGGCCATGGTCGCAAAGAACTGGTGGATGAGCTCACCGCCCAGGGCTATTCCTTTTTAGACCTGACCGATAACGAACTGGCCAAGCTGCACCTGCGCCATATGGTCGGCGGTCACGCTCCCGAGCTGGATAACGAAGTGCTCTATCGCTTTGAGTTCCCCGAGCGCCCGGGCGCGCTTTACACCTTCCTCAATAAAGTGGCAGGGCGCTGGAACATTTCCCTGTTCCACTACCGCAACCACGGCTCTGCCTCGGCGCGGGTGCTGGTGGGTATGCAGGTGCCCAAGGGCGATAAAGCTGAGTTGAAAAACTTCCTCGCGGAACTCAACTATCCCTATTGGGAGGAGACAGCTAACCCGGCCTACAAGCTGTTCCTCAGCTAACAAACTATCTGCCCCCAAAACAAAAGCCCGACCCAGCGTCGGGCTTTTGTTTTTTCGCTTAATTTCAGCGGTGTTTTACTCGAACCCCAACCAAATCTGGCTATTCTCTAAATTCGAGCGCGCTATTGGTTAGGTTCGGGCTTAGGTAGAGGCGGTGCGCCTTTGCGTTAATTTACCCGGATGCGCTGGCGAGCTGGAACAATTGGTGTAAGCTAGACAACGTTGTCAGATGCGGGCGGGGCGAATTCATTAGCGCCGCCTGCTTGCGCAGGCTAAGCCTCGCTTACCAAAACCAATCCACTGAATTTATGGGGGCCGCTTTATGAAAGCTGCAGGTCGCAAGATATTTGGAACAAGGCTGATGGCCGCCCTGGTGTTGGGTGCCGGGCTCAGTCAATCACTCTGGGCAGGCAATTTCACCCAGGCGCAACTGGATACTTTTGCCAAGGATGCCAAGTTGCAATTCGGTGTAGTCAGCAACTTTTTACCCGGCGGCTCCAAGTTTGATGCGACCTTGACCATCACTAACAGCTCGTCTGCGGCTGTGCCGGCAGGCAAAGGTGATTGGGCTATTTACATTCACTCGGTGCGCCCGCTGGATGCCGCAGTGCTAAAGGGGCTGCGGGTTGAACATGTGCAAGGGGATATCCATCGCCTGGTGCCCACCGCCGATTTTGCAGGCCTGGCTGCCGGCGCCAGCTTAAAACTTACCTATACCGGCTCGCCCTGGATTGTGAGCAACACCGATTTTATGCCGCGCGCGTTTATTGCCCAGCAGGGGCTGCAAACTCAGGTATTTGCCAGTACCGATACGGAAAACCTCAGCCAGTTTGTAGCGCCCTTCGTCACTCGCGAACAACAGCTGCGCTTCCCTGAGGACAAGTTTGCGATTACCACACCCGCCTCGCGTTTTACTTCCAATCAAGCGGTTAATGCTGAAAAGCCCAGTGATAGCCTGGGCATAGTGCCCACTCCAAAATCAGTGAAATATCGCCGCAGTGAGGCAACCCTGGACGCCAGCTGGCAGATTCGTTTTGCCGGTCGTCTCGCTGCCGAGAGCAACTATTTGCAGGCGCAATTAAAAGCCGCTGGCCTGGAGCTGAAAGCTGAACCAGACAATGTAACGTCACAGAGCAAAACCCTGAGCTTGAGTGTCAATGAAGCCAGCGGTGAGCCGGAGTCCTACCAATTAACCATCGGCAAAGATGCCATCAGCATTATCGGTGCTGACAATGCTGGCGCTTTCTACGGTATTCAAAGTCTACTTAGCCTGCTGCCCGCCGACACCGCCAGCAGCTACAGCCTGCCGCAACTGGAGGCCAAGGACGCTCCGCGCTTTCACTGGCGCGGCATGCACTACGACATGGCGCGCAACTTCCACGGCAAGGTGTACACCCTGCGCTTGATTGACCAGATGGCGCATTACAAACTCAACAAGTTGCACATGCACCTTACCGATGACGAGGGTTGGCGTATTGAAATTCCCGGCCTGCCGGAGCTGACCCAGGTCGGCGCGCAGCGCTGTTTTGATTTGAGCGAACAATCCTGCCTGCTCACCCAATTGGGAACCGGCCCTTTCACCAGTGGCAGCGGCAATGGTTTTTATTCGAGCGAGGATTTTGTCGAAATTCTTAAATACGCCGCCGCGCGTCACATTGAAGTGATTCCCGAAATTGATATGCCCGGCCACGGTCGCGCCGCCATTAAATCCATGGAGGCACGCTACGCCAAGCTGATAAAGCAGGGTAAAAAAGCCGAAGCCGAGCAGTTCCTGTTGTCCGATCCGCAAGACCAATCCAAATACTTTACCGTGCAGAGCTACACCGACGATGCGGTCAACGTCTGCCTCGATTCCACCTACGCCTTTGCCGATAAAGTGATTTACGAATTGCAGCAGATGTATCGCAAAGCCGGGCTTAAATTGTCGGTTTACCATATGGGCGGCGACGAAGTTGGCGCCGGTGCCTGGACCGCCTCACCCGCCTGTAATGCGCTTTTTGCTAAAGGCATCGAAGGTGTTGCTGGCGTAGCTGATTTAAAACCCTATTTTGTCAGCCGCCTGGCTGATATCACCAGCAAGCGCGGCCTGAGCCTGGCCGGTTGGGAAGATGGTTTGATGTACGACCCCAATAACACCTTCAACCGCAAAGCCTTTGCCAACGAGCGGGTGCTGGCCAATGCCTGGGATAACATTTGGGAGTGGGGCGTGGCCGATCGCGCCTATCGCTTGGCGAATGCCGGCTACCAGGTAATTTTGTCGGCGGGTACCCATCTTTACTTTGATCACCCCTACGAAGCCAATCCCAATGAGCGCGGTTATTATTGGGCCGCGCGCTATACCGACACCGCCAAAGTGTTTGGCTTTATGCCCGACAACTACTACGCCAACGCCGAAACCACCCGCGCCGGTGACAAGATAGATAACCTCGAAGCCCTGGTGGGGCGCCCGTTACCCAAATTGGAAAAACCGGAAAATGTGCTGGGTATGCAGGGCCAGGTGTGGAGCGAAACCATTCGCACCGGCGAGCAGTTGGAGCAGATGATTTACCCGCGGGTGATGGCACTGGGCGAGCGCGCCTGGCACAAAGCCAGCTGGGAGAGCGACACGCCCAACCTGGATGCGCGCCGCGCCGACTGGGCGCAGTTCGCCAAGCTGCTGGTAAAACGCGAACTGCCCAAACTGGCCAAAGCCGGTGCCAGTTTCCATTTGCCTGCACCTGGTGCCGAGGTAGTGAATGGCGAGCTAAAGGTCAATAGCGCTTTGCCAGGTTTGCTGATTGAGATGAGTGCCGATGCCGGAAAAACTTGGCAGCTAGTCACTAGTAATAGCAATGCCAACGCCAAGGTCGAGGCTGGTACGCATCTGCTCTTGCGCAGCCGATTGGGCGAGCACACCAGTCGCCGTGTTGTGGTGAATCCGTAAGTTGTAAGTGTTTAGCGAACAAGCATGTCATGCTCAATGGCATGCTTTTTTAACAGATTGCTCTCCCAATTTTGGGGATAAATAAAAAGCCTGAGCCCTCGTTACCTAAGTGTCTAACAACACTCGCTAATCTGGGCTCAGGCTTTTTTTGTAGGCGTTTTATGCGCCGTTAAAGAATAATTATTTTTTTACCGGCGCCGGTCCGGTGCTTTTGCGGATAATAAATTCGGTGGGCAGTACACACTCGCGCTGGCTAAAAGGGGGCTTGTGAGGCGTTTACGGAGGCAAGTAATTATTAAAAATCGGGGAAAATAAAAAAATAGACAAAAGAAATATTCTATTTATAATGCCGCGACAAGGTGAGACCGATGTCGTATTCATTTAGTTAGCATCACCAAAAAAATCAGATAAAAAAGTAATAATTTCAAAATAAGTTGGGCAAATGATCCGACTTAATTTTCTATCTACAGCGACCTTAATCAAATAGTCCAATAAATATATTCGGTGGTTACTTATCACTTGGTATTTTTATTTTTTGAGTAATAGGGTCCTAGGGATATGAAGAAAGCAATTTTTATAGTTGGAATTCTCTTTTCACTGTTGGCTTTAGCAGCCAAATCGCAAACACAGCTGGGTCCACTGGAAGAAGTGGAAAAAATAAGCGTCCAGCAACGTCTCAGTATGTTAACAACTAATGACTTGGGTGAGAGTTATGATCCTTCTTCTGGGGTCATTTCATTCGCTTACAGCGATATTAGTTTGCCTGGCAATTCTGCTTTAAAAGTAGAGCTTCGACGAAAGTTAACCAACACCAATGACCATTTTGCGGGACTGGGGGAATTGGGTAATTGGTCATTGGATATTCCATACATCCGCGGCGTTTACTTGGATAACGGAGCCAATAACAGTGGTAGTTACATCACCTTGTGGGATGGTAAAGGTTGGAGTTTTGGAAAGGAGTGTGAAGGGGACGTTACAAGTGTGAGTGGGCGTACCTGGGATGGTTCAGGTACATCATTTCCCGTTCCTCCTAGCACATACTGGACAGGAAAATTTCTAAACATTCCAGATAGGGTTTCGGAAAACCTGATTTGGGGTAAAGGTGAATTTGTAAATAAGCAAATCTCCAAGAGCAACTACGTTATTAGCTCATGCTTTCCTCGTACTGATGGCAAAGGGCAGGGCATAGTAGTGTCTGGCCCTGACGGAACCCGCTATACATTTAATTATGTAGTAGAGGCGTTCAACGGAATGGCCATGCCAATTGCCAACGACGGAAGAGTTAGATGGCTTTTGGCGACCAGGGTTGAGGACAAATTTGGTAATTACGTCTCTTATAATTATGCTAATGGGCGCCTGCAATCGATCACTGCTTCTGATGGAAGAACTATCTCACTAAACTATGAAGGACAGTATTTGTCGAGTGCTAGCGCAAATGGTCGAGTATGGACCTATAAGCGAATTGCCGATGCTTCTGGTGCACAAGTTTTAGATGAGGTGATACTGCCCGATAATCGTCGTTGGAAACTAGGAGAATTACCATCTCTGATATACGCGAATGCTTTACGTCGACAATTAATTAGTGAGCACCCTGGGCGATGCAGAGTGAGTTCGGTTACTCGAGATGATATAACAATCGAAACTCCGAATAAATTAAAAATTACGTATAGCCTGGCGGTTACATATCACGGTGTTCATTCGGTTAAAGCTTATCCTGAAGGTTCAGGCTTTGCTGCGTTTACCAATGTGCATTGTGGTGCCCATTGGAGCTTAGCAAAAAAAACTGTTGCAGGGCCTGGTATGCCCTTATCCAGCTGGTATTACTACTATTCAGAAAATAGTGGCGATTATTACGAGGGAAGCGGTGAAGGGAATGAGTATGGCGTAGGTCAAGTACAAAATCAGTATCTTGCTGAAGACTGGAGCAAGCCGGTTGCTCTTGAATTTAAATTTACCAAGCCTGCGTCTGTTGTGGATGCGAAATCAGTCAAAACAACTACTGTAATGGCCCCTCAAAGTTGGGAGATCTACTATGTAGATAGAACATTCGGTTCCCCTACGCACGATATGATTTTAGCAACCGATTATGCAGCTAAGATCAGTGGCAAATTGCTTAAACGGGTGGAAAATTTCTATCAGCAAGGTGCTTTGATTGGCGATTACTGCGCGCTCAGTTTTATGCCAGTTGTCACCTCAGACTATCCCTATACATGCTCTAGAACAACAAACCAAAATAATGCCAATTACCGGACTAATTTAGCTAAGGTGCGTACCACTTTATATGATAGTTCTGGTGTGGCTACCTCCTATGAAACTCAGTATGCAGATTATGATTTTTATGGAGTCTCTAGCTTAAAAAGTGAAAGCAATAGTTTTTCGACAAAAACTCGATACGAGAAAAGTTCCTATATCAACGACTATTCAAATTGGGTGCTTGGTATGCCAAGCACCACTTGGAAAAGTGAAACAAATAGCAATTTCGTCGAATCCTATAGGGTGGAATATGTGCCTAAAACAGTCGCTGGCCACTCTGCGGGCGTTAATGTGCCAAATAAAACTTACAGGTTTGGTCAGCTTGATTACTGGTTTAAAGAGTATCACGCCGATGGGAATCTAAAGAAAATCGTATACCCCAATGGAAACCATTGGGTTGAGTATTCCAACTTTAAGCGCGGGATACCGCAAACCATTACCAAGCCAAATACGATGGACCAAACACTAAAGAGTGCTTACCGCGTAGTTGATGATAACGGTTGGGTTCGCCAAGTTACCGATTTTAAAGGGAATAAAACCTTTTATGATTATGATCAAATGGGGCGATTAGTATCTGCCGAGCCCAACAATAAGCAGTGGTTGCCTACAACTATTTCATATCGTGAGGCGGCGGGTGATGATTTAGGGCTGTCGGGTGTATACGATGGAATGCTGGTGCAAGGCATCTGGAAAGGGGACTACTTGGAGGCAATTTATTATGACGCCCTGCAGCGCCCTCGAATCGTAACTCATGAAGATATGTCTGATGTTGCTTCCCGTAATATTCAATATTTCAATTACGATGAAAACAATCAGCAAGTATTTCAATCTTATTTGTCCGCAACCCCCGGTGAGTCAAAAGGTGTAAGTTTTAAATATGACGCCCTTCAGCGTTTGGTTGCTACTACTCGCGATACCGAAGCTGGGCAAGTCACCGCTTATAAATCCTATTTGAGTGACAATGTTATACAGGACACTGACTTTAAAAACTACGTCACAAATACTAGTTACTTAGCTTATGGTTCGCCTGACTATAGCCAGCCGGTAACCATCAATTCCCCGGAATCAGTAGTTACTTCAATAGATTACAATATTTGGGGTAATCTTATTTCTATAAGTCAAGGTGGGCAGACCCAATACAACGTTTATGACTCCAGTCAAAATTTGTGTAAGCAGGTTCGTGCAGACATAGGTAATATGGCTTACGCCTATAATGCATCAGGTCAGGTGGCTTGGTTTGCTCATGGCGCATCAGTTGATAGCTCTACTGCAGCTTGCGATGCAGTCGTAGATGCTGCAGCTAAAGTCACTTACGCCTATGATAATTTAGATAATTTGCGCAGCCTAACATTTGGTGATGGAACTTCTTCCAAAATCTATAACTACGATAAAAATAATAATTTGGAGCGTCTTGATTTTGGCGCTGTAACTCAAGTGTATAGCTATGACGATTTGGATAACTTAACCCGCGAAGCTATAACAACTGAGGGTCAAACCAGGGCTATAAATTATATCTATGCTAGCGATGGCAACCTTTCGGATATTGTTTATCCAACGAATCATGTGGTTTCCTATGCGCCAAATGCGTTGGGGCAGCCGACGGTGGTTTACAACACCACTAGCGGTATTTTCTACGCAAAAAATATTAGCTATTTTCCGTCGGGTGCCGTCAAAGGATTTACCTATGGTAATGGTTTGTCCTATTCGCTCAAGCAAAATCAACAACAATTAACTGAATCTGTAGAGGTTAAAAATTCCGCAAATTTATTAGTGCTTGGTTTTGGTTACACCTATGACAAAAATGCAAAAGTTGAATCAATTGCCGACAAATACCTAACCGGCTACAGTACCAGTTTTAGCTATGATGGCTTGGGTCGCTTAAAAACTACTAATGGCTACTGGGGGAGTGGAAATTATAATTATGATCAGCTTGGAAATATTACCAGTTACAATCTGGGATCTTTCAGTCTTGCGTACAATTACAGTTCTACCAAACGCTTAAACTCGGTTACAGGTAACAAGTCATATAGCTTCAGTTACGATGAGCGCGGCAATGTTACAAAAAGCTCGTCTACAGGTATTACCTATAAATATAATCTTGCCAATCAAATGGTAAACGCCGGCACTAACAATTATCTCTATGATGGTTATGATCGCAGAGTTAAAAAGCAGGGTGCGAATGGCACTGAATTTTTTACTTACTCAAAAGCTGGGCAACTGCTGTACACCAAAAAGGCGTCGGGAAATTCGCTGAACTATATTTACTTGAGCAATCAATTAATTGCCAAGGATGATACTGCAAACACCACTAACATAATTACTGATGCTCAAACCAATAACAACGGCTTTGAAACAGGGCTCATCTGGAAAAATACCGGTACTAAACCCTGGGTGAGAGGCGCAAATGGAAGAACCAATGGCGGCAGTCCGCTTACCTCTGGTCCATCCTATGGTTCGCAAGGGTCAAATTACTATGCGTATACTGGCGGTTATAGTACGGCTGCAGGTAATACAGCTCAGCTGGAAAGTAATTATTTTTCCGCGCGCAACCTTTATATGGATTTCGACTACCACATGTACGGCGCCAATGTTGGCTACCTGTATGTAGATGTTTTTTATAAGGGAACTTGGACTACTGTTTGGAGCAAGTACGGGCAGCAGCAAACTTCATCTACGGCTGCCTGGAAAAGTGCAAAAATTAGCCTGCATGATTTTTCTGGCATTATTAAAGTGCGAATGCGTGCAGTTGCTATAGGCGGAGGTGCCGGGGATATTGGGGTTGATTCCATAATTTTTTCTGAGGACAACCAAGATCCAACGCCCTCGACACCAGCGCCTTGGCCGAGTGTGCAGCCGCCCACTGTCTCTATAAGTTGCAGCCCTTGCGATGCATCCACCTCAATCATGAGTCATACCACTATGACGGTACCTGTAACAGTGAATGCCAGTTGTAGTGGCTTCTGTCAGGTTGAGTGGTTCTATTCTGGTAGCAGTATCTTTGCTGTGTCTGGAAATGGTACTAGCCGAAGCTTTACCCAGTTTTGTGGTTTCTCTTTTTGGTACCAAGCACAAATTTGGGTAAAAATTACTGATCCGGCAACTGGTTTGACGACCACATCAATTAAAAAACCTGTATCAATGCGCTGCAGCTAAAGGGAAGTAAATCAAATGTCTATAAACAAAGTATTTGCGTATTTAGTTTGCGTCTGCCTCGGCCTGGTCAGCGTGGTTTGTCAGGCGACGGTTACCTATGTGCACACGGATCATCTTGGCTCTGTAGTGGCCGAGTCAAACCAATCCGGCCAAATCACCCGGCGCTACCACTACAGGCCCTTTGGTGAAACAATCGAAACCCAACAAGACGATGTAAGTTATACCGGGCATAAATACGATGCCGACCTGGGTCTAACCTATATGCAGGCCAGATACTATGACCCGGTTATAGGTCGTTTTTACGCGAATGATCCGGTTGGCTTTACGGATATATCTACGTTTAACCGTTATGCGTATGTGGGAAATGATCCGATTAATAGGGATGATCCTACAGGGAAATTTGGTGAGGCAACGGCAGCGGGCTGTGCCATAACAATTGAAACCGGTTGTGCACCAGGAGCATTGGTTGGTGCCGTTGTTGACACATTAGTTTGGACCGGCATCATTGGCGGAACAATCTATAATGCAAGTAAAGCTGTTGACTCAAAAAGTTTGGCTGACGAAGGAGCCAATTCAGGCGAAGCTGCTCCGCAATCTCCAGAAATTAATCCAGGAGAAGTCGCGGGTCAGTCGCCAGAAAAAATAGATCGAATAGCAAAAGATAAAGGGCTAATTCCAAAAGGGCCAAATCCCCAGGCAGGGCAAGGCTCTTATACTGATCCTGTAACGGGGAAACAGAGAATTCTTGTTCACCCTGATGCAGATTGTGGGCCGCATTGCCATGTGAATGATCCTGAGGGTAACAGGCTTGATGAGTCAGGTAACAAGGTTCCTCCAGAATCGCCTGAAGCACATTTACCATTGCGAAAATAGTTAATGGAGCTATATAAAATGCACGATTGGGTTTTTTTAGGGCTTAATTTTTTATGGGATGATGGGTCTTGTGTTTTGAAATTTAGAGACGCTTCTTCCGCGGAAAGACAAATTTGCGCTAGCGGCATAAAAATGTTGGTTGTTCCTCGATTAGGCGAGTGGGGGGAGAGCGTTTGTGTTAATCAGGTTTCAGGGCCATTTTTTGAAGATGGAATCGACTCCTTGAAGATGCAGATGCAATCAGGGGATCAAATAATAATTCAAGCCCTTAAGATCAATATGCCTTAAAGCTTGTTTGATTAGCGAAGCGTAATCGAACAAATTGCACAACCATATCCAACCTTATTAGCCCCGGCCAGCCCACTGTCCGGGGTTTTATTTTTTTAGTGGCTAATTATTTTTTTACCGGCGCCGGTCCGGTGCTTTTGCGGATAATAAATTCGGTGGGCAGTACGCACTCGCGCTGGCTCAGGGGCTCACCTTCAATCACCTTCAGCAGCATATCCATGGCCATCTTGCCCATCTCTTCGGCGGGCTGGGAGATGGTGGTGAGCGAGGGGTCGGAATACTTGGCGTAGGCGATATCGTCAAAGCCGGTTACCGACATGTCCTCGGGGATTTTTATTCCCTGGTTTTTCAGGGTTTGCATGGCGCCAATGGCCATTTCATCGTTCATGGAGAAAATCGCCGTGGGGCGGTTCTTCATATTGCAGAATTGAAAGGCGGCGTTAAGGCCGGACCACATCGTAAAGTCGCCCTCGGCGATCAAATCCTTCTCAAACGGGATACCCGCGTCGGCCAGGGCTTCTTTGTAGCCCTGCAACCGGTCTATGGCGTGGGGGTTGTCCTTTAAGCCAGAGATCACCCCAATGCGTTTATGGCCCAGGGAGATAAGGTAGTTGACCATGCTCTTGGCGGCGCCGCGGTTATCGATGCGAATCGCCGGGCCGGTGGTGTATTCGCAGCCGCAGGCGTTAACACAGGGTACATCGGGCGGAATATTGTTTTGGCTTTTTTCCGAGCTGGGGCGCAGCTGGACTATCCCGTCTGCCAGGCGTGTTTCCACGCGGCGAATGTATTCGATTTCGCGCTCGGGGGTGCCGCGCGTGTCACCCAGCAGCACCGCATAGCCCTTTTGGTGGGCGCGGTCTTCCAGGGCGCGGATAAACAGCGAGTAGAAGGGGTTGGCTATGTCCGGCACCAGCACCACCACCGCATAGGCGCGCGCCGAGCGGAAGTTGCGCGCCAGCATATTGGGCCGGTAGCCCACTTCGGCTATGGCCTTGTGAACCTTTGCCAGGCTCTCGGGCGAGACTTTTTCCGGGTTGCTTAAGGCGCGGGACACAGTAGCTACTGAAACCCCCGCCAGACGGGCGACATCGCGAATGTTGGACATAAATTGACCGCTGAAAGAATTGTGTGCCACCGGCCGGCAGGTGACTGGAGCGTTATTTGGCCGAAAATTTACTACAGCTTGTGTAAAGACACTAGAAAAAAGAAATGTAATCGGTTACATTATTTTGGTGCCATTGCTTATAGTCAAATATACACTTTACGCTGGCGCTATTCCGTACTCGATCTGGCACACTAGTGGTCGGATCATTACAAGATGATAAGAACCGGATCACCGCATGAATCTGCCTCTGCTCGATATCGCCATTATTCTTGCTTACATTCTCGCCACCCTCTTGATAGGTTTCTGGATTTCCAGCCGCGCTTCACGCGATATCAAAAGTTACTTTCTCGGCGGCAACAAACTTTCCTGGTGGCAACTGGGCTTGTCCAACGCATCGGGCATGTTCGACATTTCCGGCACCATGTGGATGGTGTACCTACTGTTTGTCTACGGCCTGACCAGTGTCTACATCCCCTGGCTTTGGCCGGTGTTCAACCAGGTGTTTATGATGGTGTTTCTCTCGGCCTGGCTGCGCCGCTCGGGGGTAATGACCGGCGCCGAGTGGATCACCTTTCGCTTTGGTGAGGGCCGGGGCGCACGCCTGTCACACCTGATTGTGGTGGTGTTTGCGCTGGTTAATGTGATTGGCTTTATCGCCTACGGTTTTATTGGCATTGGCAAATTTGCCTCGGTATTTATGCCCTGGCAGTTGTCCGCCGATGCGCACATGAACGATGTTTACTACGGGCTGATTATCACCCTGTTAACCACGGTTTACGTGGTTAAAGGGGGGATGTTCTCGGTGGTGTTCACCGAGGTGCTGCAATTTTTTATTATGACCATCGCCTGCGTTGCGGTGGGG
>CBINKF010000012.1:0-14813 GCA_966251115.1 uncultured Cellvibrio sp. | reverse complement strand
AGCCGACGCTTTTATCCGCTGCACTACACCTATAGCAAAAAAGTGCTGGGCAAAGAAAAAAAATCCGAGTTGCTGTTCGACTGGCAAAATCATCGCGTTAAAGACATGGTCAGGTTGATCAGCCTGGATTTACCTGAAGATGTCCTGATAGAAGATGAACTCAGCTATCAGTTGCAGATGCGCGAAGATATTTTGGAGGGACAGACCCAATTTAGCTATTGGATCGTCGATAGCGGTAAGTTAAAGGAGTATCCTTTTAACAAACTGGCTGATGAACAAATTAAAACGCCATTGGGCACTGTGGATACCGTAAAAATTTCGCGCAGCCACGGAAAATCTGAACGCAAAACCTTTGCCTGGCTCGCCCGGGATTGGAACTATTTGTTAGTTGGGTTGGAGCATCAGGAGAAAGGCAGCAGCTATCGCCTGCTGATCAACAAAGCGCGTTTGGACGGAACCGAAATAGCCAGTTTTGAAAAATAAACCAGATCGATACTCGCCTCAGACCAAAACCAAAACTAAAACTAAAACCAGAGCAAAAATGAGTTAAAACCAGGGCTCCCCTGATTAACACCATAGGAGCCTTACGCTAGGGGCCGAGGTTCAGGCGCTAATCGATTTGCGCTATTTCCATCCACGCGCTTTGGCTGCTACCCGGGGCAATTGACCAGCGCTCTTCATGCACTGCGCCTCGCTCTACACATACAAAAAACGCCTCCTGACCGGCACCTATGTCGGCAATATTTTGCGCAGCCTCGGCCCCCGGGTTCCAGGTGACAACGCTCGGGCAATTGTTATGGGTAATTCTCAAGCGGGTGCTGCCGTGAATTTCCAATGACGACCCCACGTCGGTAAATACCCTATCCAAAGGCACGGCAAAATCCAAAGGCTGCTGCTGATTTTTAAGCGCGTAAGCCTCAAGATTGTCTTTGTATTGATGACCGGCGAGCTCTGGAACCCGCACCTCATCAAGCTTGGTCACCGCAAAGTAAGTATGCATAACCCAACTACAATCAAACGCCAGCTCATCGGTGTTGTTGATGGTCAACTCCAGATGAATGGTCTTGCCCAGCAACATGCGCAATTCGGCAGAAAAATCATAGGCAAAAAGTGGGTTGGCATCGCTGACAAATAAAAATTCTAGCTCCACTGTGCCATCGGCGCGTGCCTGGGCATTAGCCAACTGCCAGGGGTTATTGCGGGCAAACCCGTGCTTGGGTTTGGATGGGTCCTGCGGGTTCACTCCAAACCAGGGCAGGCAGAGAGGTATACCGCCGCGAAGCGCCACCCCAGGGGTAAAGTCGCAATTGGGGCTCAACCAGAGCAGCGCATCACCATCCGCCGGTTTAAATTCGAGCAGCTGGGCGCCCTGGAGCGCAATAGTGGCGCTGCAGAGGCTGGTTTCCACAAGCAATAGTGGCAAGCCCGATCCCGGCGCGTCCGGGTAGACCTCGCGGCTATTTTTTAATTGTAAAAACTCGCAGCGGCTTACCAGGTTTTCCAGCTCCTGCTGGCTCTGGGTATCTAGGCTAATAATGTGCATCGCTCTTCTCAAAAAATCTGATTTAATTGCAGAATTCTATAGAAATTGGGCGCCAAACACAGCCGATTTTTTTGGAATTGGGCGACTAAAACAGTATCATGCCCACCCTTTGAATTTGAACCAGTAAAAAGTAGGTACCCGGTGAGCAAGGCGCAGTTTGTAATAGGTCAACGTTGGATTAGTGAATCAGAGGCAGATTTGGGGTTAGGCATAGTGTTGGATGTAGCCAATCGCCGCCTGACGTTAAGCTTCCCAGCCAGCGGAGAGCGCCGCACCTACGCGTTGGACAACGCTCCTGTCAGTCGGTTGAAATACGAGGTGGGCGAAAAGGTTCGCCACCAGGACGGTACCCGTATCAAAATTACCCGCGTAATCGAACAGGCCGGCTGCCTGATGTATGTCGGTCTCACCAAAGACAGCGAGGAGTTGTCGATTCCCGAATTCGAGCTGGATAGCTTTGTACAATTCAGCACCCCTAAAGAGCGCTTGTTTGCCGGTCAAATTGATAGGCACGAACACTTTTACCTGCGCTACCAAACCCTGCATTACCAACACAATCACCAGCAATCCAGGTTGTTTGGCCTGGCCGGTCCGCGCGTGCAATTGCTGCCGCACCAACTCTATATCGCCAGCGAAGTGGCCAATCGCCACGCACCACGTGTATTGCTGGCGGATGAAGTGGGGCTGGGTAAAACCATTGAAGCGGGCTTGATTCTTCACCAACAACTGATGAGTGGCCGCGTTAATCGTGCACTTATCGTAGTGCCCGTCAGCTTGCAGCACCAGTGGCTGGTGGAGATGCTGCGCCGGTTTAATCTCGCGTTCACTTTACTTGACGAAGCTCGTTGCAATGCCCTGGTGGGCATGGACAGCGAAGAGCTCTCGGTGGATTACGAGGATGATTTTGTCGATGACCAGGAGCGCGCGGCCACCAGCGATAACCCCTTTGAGTCAGCGCAATTGGTGCTCTGTTCGCTGGATTTTCTCACCAAAAGCCCGTTGCGATTAGCGCAGGCAATAAAAGCCGGTTGGGACATGCTGTTGGTTGACGAGGCGCATCATCTGCAGTGGAGCGAAATGGCGGTTAGCCCTGCTTACGCGAGCATAGAGGCCTTGGCCCAGGTTGCTAAGGGGCTGTTGCTATTAACTGCAACACCGGAGCAATTGGGGCTCGAAAGTCACTTTGCGCGCTTGCGCCTGCTGGACCCCGATCGCTATTACGATTTGGAAAAATTTAAAAGTGAACAGCAGGCCTATAAGCCGTTAAACGAATTGGTGCAGGCGTTGAGTCGCCTGGGGGAGGAGGGCGCCGAAGTATTCCCCGTCGATACAGTCGCACAAATGGCTGAATATCTACCCCCGGCAACCCTGGCGCAATTGCACAAGCAGGTAGAGGCCGAGTCGCTGGTCGCCGCTATAGATACAGCAATCAATTATTTACTCGACCGCCATGGCACCGGCCGCGTGCTTTTTCGCAACACGCGCAATTCCGTGAGCGGCTTCCCCGAGCGCCAGTTACACAGCTACCCCTTGGCGCTGGCAGCTGCTGACCTGACGGATTATTCTGCCCAGCCCTTAGCGCAGCAAATTTGCAGTGAACAATTTTGGCAAAAACGCACAGACGCTGATTGGTGGTTGCAGGATGCGCGGGTAACCTGGCTGGCCGAATGGCTCAAACAAAATCGCCGCAAAAAAGTCTTGGTGATTTGCGCCAATGCCGACACAGCGCAAACCCTGGAAGAGTTTTTACGCCTGCGCAAGGGTGTGCTAACCAGTGTCTTCCACGAGCAGATGAGCCTGATTGAGCGCGATCGCGCTGCGGCTTATTTCGCCGATTTGGAAGAGGGCGCCCAGGTTTTGCTCTGTTCGGAAATTGGTAGTGAAGGGCGCAACTTCCAATTTGCTCAAGATTTGGTGTTGTTTGATTTACCCATGAATCCCGATCTTTTAGAGCAGCGTATTGGCCGTTTGGATCGTATTGGTCAAACCGGCACAGTCAACATCCATGTTCCTTTTTATGAAAACACCGCCCAGCATAAATTGCTCGACTGGTATCACCAGGGACTTAATGCATTTGAAAAAACCTGCGCCATAGGGCAGGCAGTTTATGCGCGCTTCAGCGAAAAATTATTGCCCTGTTTAACTGCACATAACCCTACCGAATTTGCCACTGTGTTGGCAGACACCCAGGCCTACGCCCACGAACTGGTGCTGCAATTGCAACAGGGGCGCGATCGTCTATTGGAGCTCAACTCCTGTAAACCGCTTAAAGCCCAGGCTCTGGTATCAGCTTTGGCCGATAACGACGAAAGCCCGGCGCTGGCACAGTATATGGATTCCGTATTCGACTGTTTTGGTGTCGACAGCGACAAGCACTCGGAACACAGTTTGGTGCTACATCCCAGCGACCATATGCGCATCGAGCAGTTTCCCGGGTTACCCGAATCCGGCTTAACTATTACCTACAAGCGCAGCCAGGCGCTGTCGCGCGAGGATATGCAATTCCTCACCTGGGAGCATCCACTGGTGCGCGGCGCGCAGGATTTAATCGTCTTGAGTGAATTTGGCAATACCGCATTTTGTACCCTTAAGCTGCCGCCACTTAAGCCCGGCAACCTGTTACTGGAAGCCCTATTTGTACTTCACTGCCCAGCGCCAGCAGAATTGCAGTTGTTCCGCTTTATTCCCCAATCGGTAATGCGCATCTTGTTGGACGACAAGGGCAAGGATTTGGCGGGTGTGCTCAACGTCACCCAGCTGTCCCGCTTGGTGCAAAAAGTACCGCGCAATAATGCACAGGAGTTGGTGCGTCATGCACGTCCGGTGTTGACCGACATGCTGCAAAAGGCCGAGACTATCTCCCAGGTCAATCAAAACTCGGTAATTGATTCCGCTAAAGCGGCCGTTAGCGCCGAGTTGGAGGCCGAGATAGACCGACTCAACGCCCTGGCGCAAGTAAACCCCAATGTGCGCGAGAGCGAAATTAATTATCTACAGGAGCGCCTCGCCGCCAGCCTGCACTTCCTCAGCCAAGCTAAAGTGCGCCTGGATTCCCTGCGCGTGGTTATGACGGTTTAATCTGGAGCAAAAGCTATGTACATATTTTCCGCCAACGGCCGCGCCAAAAAAGATATAGACGATGTGAAAGAGGGGCAGCTGGTCCCTTTTATTGTGTACATCAATTTCGTCGATTTGTTCGGTGCTGAACACCTGTGCAAACTCTTCTTGATGCGCGCCGGATTTAAAGATATTGAAATCGAAAAGCGCAAGCTGGTGCCCAGCAGCTTGCTCGCTGATCCGCGTGTAATAGCCGCCGATAAAGCCATGGCCGAAGCGGTTAAGTGCGGCTATTGGATTCAGATGTTTGATGAGTGAGCAAAGCGCGCTCTTGGCACTTAGGCGATTCCTGTTTGTACTTATGCTACTGGGCATTTCCTGCTTAATAATTTACCGAAATGGCTATTTGCTGCTGATGGGGAATGCAGTTTCAGCTAGCGTTATTGCTGAAGGCACTTCTACCAGAGAGGTTTGCCCTCAAAAAAGTCTGCTCTGTGATTTAACTGGTGTTGGTAAACGTACAGAAACGATAAAAAGCTTCACTCTGAAAGTAGATGATAATCTGTTAATAATAAGCTATTCGGGCGAGTTAAAAGTAGGTCAGTATAAAAAACTGCTTGTTGATAAAAGTAATTCAAATAATTTTCAAATAGTTGATAAGGGCTATTTTGTGCTCTATCTATGGACGCTAGTTGGCATACTTCTTTTTATTTGCTGTGTTCAATATTTATTGAAGTCGAAGTTTCTTTACAGATGATCCATTAGTGAATAAAAAGCCCCGCAATTGCGGGGCTTTTTATTTTTACTATCACTGGGGCCTAGTCAAACTTTTTGGGTCTGTAGCTACCTTTGCCGCCATCACGACTACCGCTATCACGACCGCCACCTTCTTTGCTAAAGCGTGGTCTGTCGCGGCCGGCAGGGCCGTTGTCGCGATCTTTAAAGCGGGGCTTGTCACCATCGCGGAAATTGCCGCGATCACGACTGCGGAAATCGTCTCTGCCACCACGCGAGTCGTCTCTACCGCCACGTGAATCGTCTTTGCCGCGGTAAGCACCTGAGCCACCCTGATCCAGGGAAATTTCCAGGTTGCGGTTGCGCACGCGCACTTTCTTCAGGTGTGCGAGAACTTCTTTTGGCATGCCTGCAGGCAGGTCTACGGTGGAGAACTCGTCAAACAATTTGATGTGGCCGATAAAGCGGCTTTCGATACCAGCTTCGTTGGCGATGGCGCCAACTATGTCACCTGGGCGTGCGTCGTGGTTGCGGCCCACTTCAATGCGGTAGCGCTCCATGTTCTCGTCGTTGCGCTCGCGGCGTGGACGATCTTCGCGGCCACCCTTGTCACCACGATCACTTCTGTCACCACGATCGCTTCTGTCTCCGCGCTCGCTGCGACCACCGCGATCATCGCGCTCGCGACGTTCGGTGCGCTCGGGTTTTACATCGGTAAATTTCACCTGCAGCGGGCGCTCTTTTTGCAGCAGGTAGGCCAGGGCAGACGCAATATCTTCTGGCGCGACATCGTTAGCATGACTGAATTCAGCCAGCAGATCGTTGAAGAAACTCAGGTCGGTTTCTTTTAATGCTTCACTGATTTGCGCCGTGAACTGGTCGATACGGTGCTTGGTAACAGTGGCGCCGCTGGGCAATTCCATCAGCGTGATTGGCTTTTTAGTCGCTTTTTCGATGGTGTAGAGCAGGCGCTTTTCACGCGGCGCAACAAACAGAATCGCCTTGCCGCTGCGACCGGCACGGCCGGTACGGCCAATACGGTGCACGTAAGCTTCGCTATCGTAGGGAATGTCGTAGTTAACCACGTGGCTTACGCGTTCTACGTCGATACCGCGGGCGGCTACGTCAGTGGCGATCACTATATCCAGCTTGCCGGTTTTGAGGCGATCAATGGCGCGCTCGCGCAATTGTTGGTTCATATCGCCGTTTAAAGCGGAGGCAGAGTAGCCACGGGCTTCCAGCTTTTCGGCCAATTCCACAGTGGCAGTTTTAGTGCGCACGAAAATAATCATGCCGTCGAAGGGCTCAACTTCGAGGATGCGAGTCAGGGCATCCAGTTTGTTGGTGCCACTCACCATCCAGTAAACCTGTTCGATATTGTCGCCAGTGGACTGGGTGCTGGCGATTTTGATCTCTTTGGCATCGCGCAGATAGTTGTCACACACCTTGCGGATTTCGCGCGGCATAGTGGCGGAGAACAGTGCGGTTTGGCGAGTTTCGGGAGTGTGCTCCAGAATCCACTCAACGTCATCGATAAAGCCCATGCGCAGCATTTCATCGGCTTCGTCGAGCACCAGGCTCTTGAGGTTGTTGAGGTTGAGGCTGCCGCGACGCAGGTGATCCATTACGCGACCTGGTGTGCCCACAACGACGTGTACACCGCGCTTGAGTTGACGTAACTGGCTGGTCATGTCCTGGCCGCCATAAATAGGCAGCACGTGGAAACCAGGCAATTCTGATGCGTACTTTTGGAAGGCTTCCGCCACCTGGATAGCCAGTTCACGGGTTGGCGCCAGTACCAGAATTTGCGGGTCGTTTTGGCTCAAATCCAGTTTGGAGAGCAGCGGCAGGGCAAAGGCAGCGGTTTTACCGGTACCGGTTTGCGCCATGCCGAGAATGTCGCCACCAGCCAGGAGTACGGGAATAGCGGCTGCCTGGATGGGCGAGGGGACTTCGTAACCAACGGCCTGGATGGCTTTAAGTACAGGGGTGGAAAGTTCGAGGTCGGTAAACAAAATGGGTTCAGACATGTATAAACCTGTGTGTCCTAAAAAATTAAAAACCTAAAGACGACAGGCCAAGTGCGCAAAGCATAAAACTCGCGAACACGGGTTGTCGACTGGATGGTTTTTATTGGTTTTGTGATGTGCCAGCTTTTAGGCGCGAACAAGTCGGCCATTGCAAAGCAAGCACCATAAAAAGGGGCGATGATCGAATCGCTGGGCGTATGAACTGCATACAAACGTTCAATTGCGCGTGAAATTAGCTATAAAGCCAGGGCACAAAAGCAATCGGAGGGCGATTAATCAACAAAATCCCACTTGAACTGCATAAGCATAAATAAGCCTAGCAGAACATCTGTAATCCACGGCATCCGACCGTTAAACGATTACACACTCTTGGGCATTCTGGAGAACCAGACGAAAATTTACCTGCAGAAGGATAAATGGGCAGCCCGCAGACGTCCTGTCTGTTCAGCATTACCCCGAATAAAGAGTTTCGTCTTGAGGGAGGGGTCACTGAAAGTGCGCGAATTATAGGGTTATGCGGATTTATAAGCCAGATTTATTTAATGCTCTGGATATATTTATCCAGAGCATTGGCGAACGTCTGCTTGTCTTGTTGGGAATAGGCTGGTGGTCCATCCTGCATTTGCACGCCACTGGAGCGCATGGTCTCCATAAAGTCGCGCATATTCAGGCGCGCGCCTATAGTCTCTTTACTCTGCGCTTGGCCGCGTGCGCTTATAACTTTGGCGCCTTTGGCGATGGCCTCGGCGGCCAGGGGGATGTCGCTGGTAATCACCAAATCCCCTGCCACCAGTTGTTCGACTATATAGTTATCAGCTTCATCAAAACCCGAGCTGACCTGCAGACTTTTGATATAGGGTGAGGCGGGTACGGCGATATACTGGTTGGCGACCAGGATCAGAGAAACCTGGCGCTGGTGCGCGGCGCGGAAGAGAATTTCTTTTGCCACCTTGGGGCAGGCGTCGGCGTCGACCCATATGGTCATAGCAATTTATCCAGTCTGTAAGTTCAGGGCGGTATTATAGTCAGTTGCGCGTTAGACTAGGCAGATCCGTTGAGCACCCATAAAAGAAGGCACCATGTCTGAAAAGCATTTGTCTACCACCGCTTTATCTCGCGCCCTCGGTAAAGAAACCAAGGAGGTATTTGTGTTGTTGGCCCAGGGTGGCTGGATTATTAAAGTCGATGACCACTGGCGCCTCACTGAAAAAGGCCGCTTTGAAGGTGGTACCTATATCAATCACCCCAAGTACGGCGAATACATTGCCTGGCCTGAATCTGTACAACAGCATCCGCTGTTAAAACTGCTACCCGAAGCGCCGCTAACGGCTACTAACCTTGGTCATAAATGGGATTTGCCCGCGCGCCTGGTCAATCTGCTCTTGGCCGAGAAAGGTCTGATCAAGCGCCATATTCGCGGTTGGCTGGTTACCGAAAAAGGCCGGCATCTGGGGGCCCACCAGCAGTTTTCGGAGCAGTCGGGAATACCCTACGTCACCTGGCCCGAGGTAATTCAGGATGACCCCTATTTACTGGAGGCACTGCAACAACTGCGCGGAGAAACCCAGGGCGATAAGCCGGCCCTGAACGGCCAATGGGTAAACAATCCGGTTCAGCGGCGCATTGATAACTGGTTGTACCTGGCGCGCGTGGTTCATGCGCGCAACTACACCTTGCACTGGGCGCAAGAGCAGTTGGTGGCGGACTATTTTATCCCCGAAGCGCAATTGTGTATCGAGTGCTGGGGCGATGAACTAGCGCGGGGCCCCAATCGCGCGGCCGTGATCAGCAATGATTTGGAAAAGCACAGTATTTACCACAAACACAAAGTCGATTTTATTGAGTTTCGCGACGAGAATATCCATCAAATTGATGAAATACTCGCGCGGGAATTATTTAAAAGGCACATAGCCGTATATTAATAGAGGACTTGTTATGGCAAGCGTATTTACCCTGATTATGGAAGGTAAAATCCCCGGGCATTTTGTGTGGAAAGATGACCTGGCGGTAGCATTTTTAACCATTCAACCCATTCGCCATGGGCATGTATTAGTGGTGCCGCGCGAGGAGATAGATCAATGGAGCGACCTCCCTGTGGATCTGGCTGCACACCTGATGCAGGTCAGTCACAAAATCGCCAATGGCATTAAGGTTGCCTATCCTGCAAGGCGCGTGGGCTTGATGATCGCCGGCCTGGAGGTGGCGCACACTCATATTCACCTGGTGCCTATGGACTCCATGAACGATTTGAGTTTTGCCTTTGCCAAAAATGCAGATGCCGAACAACTTAGCTCTGCTGCAGAGAATATTCGCAGCGTGTTGGTCGAGCAGGGGCATTTTGAAGCCCAGTGTTAATACCTCTCTTGGCCGAAGGCTGATACGCTTTTCGGCCAGGCCTTGTTCCAGTTAAGCCCAGACCGTTTCCTCGCTATATTTTCCCCGCGTTTTTCCCTTGCATCAAACCCGTGAACTCTTTTTGCATTTTGCAAAAATGGAATTTGCATTATCAGTTTTCCGTGTCTTGAATTATAAGCTCAGGTTTTAGAATGCTAAGGACGCATCCAAATATCGTCTCACCCAGGTTCCCTCCGCACGATTCAGTCACGGGAAACTCCACCTCACGAAACCCAGCCAAAACGGCAAAGGAAAATGTATGATAATTAATAAATTTTTAGGCCAACGCAAAAAACATGAAGCCGCGGATGAAATTGAAGCTTGCCGATTATTCGTGCTGAGTGAAAATCGCCTTGCGAGTTTGACATTGGGTGAGTTGTTGGTGGATGGCATGGCGCCGGCATTGATTCTGGCCTTTGCATCGCCAGATGTGAACCTGGATGCGGTCGCCACCCAGCTTAAGCGCCTAACCAATGCCCCTTTATTGGTAACCTCCACCGCAGGTGAATTGTGCAATTTAAGCCCTGGGCTTTATTTGGCAGACAACGACCAGCGCTCCAGTATCGTGTTGCAGCTTTTTTCCAGTAGGGTTATTCAGCGCGTGTCCCAGCACACCCTCTCGCTGCCTTGCGAAGATATAGCGAGAGGCAATATTCAATTGAGCCCCTCCAGGCGCGTGGCGCAATTGGTAGGCCAGCTCGACGCTGTAAGTCCCGGCTTTGAACTCAATCCGGCCAATACAGTGGCCATCACCTTTATTAACGGCCTGACCAACTGCGAAAACTGGTTGATGGAGGCTGTGTATCAAACCAATAAGTTTCCCGTACCTTTTATTGGGGGAACCACCGCCGGGAAATTGGATTTTAAAAAAGCCGCATTTCACGATGGGACAGCAGAGCGTCAACGCCATGCGACCATCATTTTTGTGCAACTGAATAGCGCTTATGAATTTCGCAGCTTTCGCTCACAAAATTTTGCCCCAACCGGACAGAAATGGACAATTGGCGACGCCGACATGGCGCGGCGTCTGGTGCGCAGCTTTATAGATCCGCGCACCCTCGAGACCAGTAACGTTATCGATGGGTTGTGCCAATATTTTCGCTGCTCGGCGACGCAGTTGGCGGAGCGACTTAAAGGCCACAGCTTTGCCATTCAGGTGGGTGGCGAATATTTTATTCGCTCGGTGGCGAGCCTGGATTTAAATAAAAACACTATCTCATTCTACTGCGACACCCCTTTGGGTACAGAATTGCACCTGATGAAGACAGTGGATTTTGTCGATCAAACACAGCGCGACTTCGCCCAATTTACCGGCAGTCGTCGACCTCTCGCCGGTATCTTTTTTGATTGTATTTTACGGCGCCTGAACAATGCCAGTGCGCTTGCGCAACTGAGTTGCTTTAGCGGCTTCCCCGTTGCGGGGTTTTCTACTTTTGGTGAGCTGTACGGGGTTAATGTCAACGAGAGCCTGAGTGCGTTGTTGATTTATAAGCGCGATACCGAGGCGCTGGATTCAGGCTGCAATTTTCTGCGCGAATACGCCAGCTACTCGCGCTATTTTATTCATTTGAACGCGCGCGCCGCCGAATTGATGATTAAAATTCAAGAGCGGGTAATTTCCCGCTACGGCGACATATTGCATATCGCCAATCAATCGTCCGAGCTATCGGAAAGTGCCATTAATTTGATCGAGGGTGTTGGTGGTGAGTCGGGGCAATTGCAAAATCGCTTTGGGCAGTTCGAACACGCTATAGCGCGCTTGACCAAAGAGGTGTGTGAAGCAACCAGCACCATAGGCGATGTCAACCGCGATATCTCGGGAATTGAGTCGGTCTTTACTATCATCGATAAAATTGCTGAGCAAACCAATTTACTCGCGTTAAACGCCAGCATCGAGGCCGCGCGCGCGGGTGACCACGGGCGAGGTTTTGCGGTTGTTGCCGATGAGGTGCGCACCCTCGCAAAAAATACCCAGCAATCCCTGGGTGAATCTCGCACTCGCGTGAATAGCTTATTTACTCAGGTGGAGCGTGTTTCGGATGTTATCAACAGCCTTGCCGTGCAAATGGACGATGCGCAAAAGCAAACTGCCAATATTCTCGGTTCTATCACCAATATTGGTAACCAGGCAAAAACAACCGGCAACCTGTTGGAGTCTGAGCGAACCATCTCCAACAAATTGACGCTGGCCGCCAACGAAAGCCGCCGCCAAAATGAGTTGGCCGACATTATCCGCGGTCAACGCGGATAATGTGAGGGTTGAGCGCGCATGCAACACAAATATTGTGCGAGATAAAAGGCTATCCGCGCAACGCAGATAGCTGATTCAAGCGGATGCTCTAGCTTCGGCTTAACTCATAACAGCAGATATTAACTGCCGTGGCCAGGTTTAAAGATTCTATGGCGCCTGAGCCGGGTATAGTGAAAACACTGGGCTGCCAGTTTTGCAAATACTCGCGCGGAATTCCCCTGGCTTCATTGCCAAACAAATAACAATCCTGCTGTGTAAACTGGGTATCGCTCAGTTTTTTGCCAGTCATATCCAGGCTGGCAATGCGCTTAAATCGCGCCGGCAGAGTTTCCAGCGGCACATCCAGTTCCATAGGCACATGAAAAATCGCACCCATGCTGGCGCGCACAACTTTCGGGTTATAGGGGTCGACTGAATTGGGGCTGAGCAGGCAGCGAAAGTTTCCAAACCAGGCGAGGCTGCGCAGAATAGTGCCCAGATTACCCGGGTCTTGGATTTCGTAAAGGTAAATTGCACGCTCATGAGTCTGGGCTTGTTTACTCGCCCCAAAAGGTGCTAGGGCAATAATTCCCTGGGGCGTTTTGGTGTCGGCGATAGCCGCCATTTGCTTATCGGAAATTAGTGTGGTTTTAAATGAACTCCGCCATTGAGCGTATTTTTCAGTAACCAATAATTGGCTGGATTGCAGGGCCGGATTAGTGCGCGCGGCTTTTTCCAGCTCCAACACCAGATGCTCGCCCTCCACCAAAAAGCAGCCGAATTGCTCGCGGTATTTTTTTTGCTGAAGTTTTTTAATATCGTCGATTTTCATGGTGATTATTTGGACCCTGCCAAATCAGCCAGCATGGCTTTGGCCAGGGCTTCTGACACTTTAATGCCATCGACCCCGGCGGAGAGAATACCCCCGGCGTAACCTGCACCTTCACCGGCGGGGTAAAGACCGCGAGTGTTCAGGCTTTGCAGGCTTTCATCTTCACGTTTAATACGCACCGGCGACGAGGTGCGGGTTTCAATTCCAGTCAGCAGCGCGTCATCGCGATCAAAGCCGCGAATTTGTTTGCCAAATTCGGGTAGGGCTTCGCGAATCGCTTCAATCACATAATCCGGCAGTGAGGGCGCCAGGTCGCCGAGTTTTACTCCGGGTTTGTAGGAGGGTTCCACATCGCCAAATTCAGTGGAGGCTTTGCCGCGAATAAAGTCGCCTACCAATTGGCCGGGGGCGCAGTAGTCGCTGCCGCCGAGGATATAAGCCTGGGATTCCAGCTTTTCCTGAAATTCCACACCCGCCAAGGGGCCTCCGGGGAAATCCTGCTCTGGATTAATACCTACCACAATACCGGCGTTGGCGTTGCGCTCGTTGCGCGAGTATTGGCTCATGCCGTTGGTAACCACGCGTTCAGGTTCGGAGGTGGCGGCCACCACTGTGCCGCCGGGGCACATACAAAAGCTGTAAACCGCGCGGCCATTTTGCGCGTGATAAACCAGTTTGTAATCGGCGGCACCCAGTTGCGGGTGGCCGGCAAATTTACCCAGGCGTGCCTGATCTATTTGCGATTGAGGGTGTTCAATGCGAAAGCCCACGGCAAAAGGTTTTGCCTCGACATAAACACCTCGGGAGTGAAGCATGCGGAAGGTATCGCGCGAACTGTGGCCGAGGGCGAGCACCACATAGCGACTGCGCAGGGTTTCGCCGCTGGCCAAAACCACCCCCTGGATGCGGCCATTTTCAATCAGCAGATCCACCACTTTTTGTTCAAAACGCACTTCGCCGCCGAGGCGATTGATCTCCTCGCGCATGCTGGATACCACACCGGTGAGACGAAAAGTCCCGATATGCGGCTTGCTCACATACATAATCTCTTGGGGGGCACCGTGCTTTACAAACTCGGCCATTACCTTGCGCCCGTAAAACTTCGGGTCCTTGATCTGGCTGTAGAGCTTGCCGTCGGAGAAAAGACCGGCGCCACCCTCGCCAAACTGTACGTTGGATTCCGGGGTTAGCACTTTTTTGCGCCACAGCGCCCAGGTGTCCCTGGTGCGGTCGCGCACGTTTTTACCGCGCTCCAGCACTATGGGTTTAAAGCCCATTTGCGCCAGGTTAAGCGCGGCAAACAGGCCGCAGGGACCAAAGCCGATAACAATCGGGCGTTCGCTCAAGCCTTCGGGCGCCCGGCCGACCGGGTAGTAGTTGGTGTCGGGCGCAGGGCGTACGTTCTTGTCATCGGCAAAGCGGGCGAGTATTTTCGCCTCGTTTTTGGCCTCCAGATCGATGATGTAAATAAAAGTGATTTCCGAGTTTTTTTTGCGCGCATCATAGCTGCGTTTGAACACGCTAAAGCTCAGTAAGTCACTTTCCTGGATTTTAAGGCGCTTGAGAATGGCGCTGTGCAAGGCGTCTTCCGGGTGGTCCAGGGGCAGGGCGAGTTCGGTAATTCGGATCATCTTGAAGTCCTGGCTGGTGGCTCCAGCAAAGGTGAAAGGGCGGTTTTTATGGGCGCGATTTTACGCAGGTTAGGGTGACTTGTCAGTTTCTCCGCGAATCACCTCGCCCTGACCTGGGGGAATGCGTAAAATGACGCTTTTTACGGTTTTAGAGATTCCCATGGCCAGATCCAAAAGCAGCAACCGTTGGCTGGATGAGCACGTCAATGACCCCTACGTTAAGCAGGCACAAATAGACGGCTACCGCGCCCGCGCTGCCTATAAACTCATTGAACTGAACGAAAAAGACAAGCTGATTCGCCCCGGTATGTTGGTGCTGGACCTGGGTTCGGCGCCGGGCAGCTGGTCGCAAATCGCAGGG
>CBINKF010000011.1:0-14814 GCA_966251115.1 uncultured Cellvibrio sp. | reverse complement strand
GACGACCTGGCCGAACCCGTACCGCTCGGCCAGGAACACCACCACCGAGTAGCTCTCCGGGTAGGCCAGGCCGGCCGCCGACAGGAACGCCCGCTGTCGGTTGAGATCGGACAGGTGGAGCAGTTGGCAGCGGAATACAAAGCCCAGGTCGATAGATTGGCGGACATCTTTGCCACTGAGTACGCGATTATACCCAGTGATCACGGCCCCCAGACGATAACAGTGCACCTGGGCGGAATTAGTGACTTCACCAGTTTCAAGCGCGCTCAGGCCTATTTGGCAGGCTTGGCGATGGTAAAACAAATGGAAGTGGTAAAAGTGGAAGCCAGCGGGCTTTTACTCAAGCTCACCATTGAGGGCGATATTAAATTGCTCATCAGCACTCTGGCACTGGGGAAAAAACTTCAACCGGAAAATGCCCAGGCGCTGATCGCCATATTAAATCGTGGCAGTGCCTCTCCGATGACAACTGGCGCGGGTGAAATGGATGAGGCAGCGTTGGCGGCAGAGCTGGACAGGGCTATCGCCAAAGAGGCCGGGTTGGAGCAATCGGATACCTCTGGGTTACCCATTGTGAGCGAGGCCTCCTCCAGCGGCAGCGCTGATATGAATGTCGAGTCACAATCCAGCACCAGCGCCAGCACCAGCGGTGCAGGGGCTGTTAGTGGCCCAGGTGTTGGCACAGACGAAAACCCCTTGGCATATCTCTGGAAACCTTAAGAGTTGGACGTGGACATGGTGAACTCACCTCAGCAGTTGTCCCTAGGTGTTAGCTTGAATGATGACGCCACCTTTGAAAATTTTTTCGCCCCGCTTGGAAACCCCAATGTTCAGGTTATCAACAGCCTGCGGCAGCAATTGGAGGGTGATGGCGAAGCCTTCATCTATTTGTGGGGCGCCCCCGGTTGCGGTTTGACACACTTGCTGCAAGCCGCCTGTCACCACGCCCAAAGGCTCAACTTGAGCTTCCAATATTTACCGCTGCGCGATTTGGTGGGCTATGCACCGGCAGAGCTTTTTATTGGGCTGGAGGATCTGGATTTTGTCTGCCTCGATTGTCTCGCCACTATTGCGGGAAGGGCCGATTGGGAACTGGCTATCTTTAACCTGTACAACCAGTTGCGCGAAAAAGGAAAAAAATTATTGGTAGCCGCCGAATTCGGCCCGCGTGAACTCGCCTTGGGGCTGGAGGATTTGCGTTCGCGTTTGCAGTGGGGCCTAACCTATCAGGTGCAAAACCTGAATGATGAGGATAAGCAGTCCGCGCTGCAAATGCGCGCCAGGGCGCGCGGCCTGGAGCTGAGTGAAGAAGTGGCCCAGTTTATTGTGCAGCGCTTGCCGCGCGATACCAATCAACTGTTTTTGCAATTGTCGCGTTTGGATCACGCCTCGCTCGCCGAGCAGCGCAAGCTAACTATTCCCTTTGTGAAGCGCGTGCTCAGCCTCTAGCCCGGTAAATTTTCGGGACCTTTAAAAGCACATTCAAGCGAATAAGGAAAAAATAATGATTGAAGCGTTTGTTGGCTGGTTAAACGGATTGGTATGGGGCGTCCCTATGCTTGTCCTTATTTTGGGTACCGGGTTGTATTTAATGACGCTGCTCAGATTTTTGCCGGTGCGAAAATTGTGGGCGGGCTTTTCATTGATGTGGCAGGGTCGTCAAAAAGGCGATGCCGCCACCGGCGAGGTAAGCCCCTTTCAAGCGCTGATGACTTGTCTGTCGGCCACCGTGGGCACCGGTAATATTGCAGGTGTGGCAACAGCAATTTTCCTTGGCGGCCCGGGCGCTATGTTCTGGATGTGGTGCACCGCTCTGGTGGGTATGGCGACCAAATATTCCGAAGTGGTTGTGGCAGTTCACTTTCGCCAAAAAGATGATAAGGGCGAATATATTGGCGGCCCCATGTTCGCTATTAAAAATGGTTTGGGAAAATCCTGGGCCTGGCTTGGAACTTTGTTCGCGCTTTTTGGCGGTCTCGCTGGTTTTGGTATTGGCAATATGGTGCAGGCCAACAGCATGGCAGATGTACTTCAAGCCAGCTTTGGTGTTCCTCACTGGGTTAGCGGTTTAACCGCTTGTATTTTGGTGGCGCTGGTTATTCTTGGCGGCATTAAACGAATTGGCTCAGTCTCAGCCGCGCTGGTGCCTTTTATGTGCCTGGGTTATGTCGCAGCCGCCGTAGCGGTTTTGGTTGTTTTTGCCGAGCGTATCCCGCAAGCATTTGCACTTATTTTTACCCACGCTTTTACTCCCGTGGCTGCCAGCGGGGGTTTTGCCGGCGCAGCAGTCGCTGCGGCAATTCACTATGGTGTGGCGCGCGGTGTATTTTCCAACGAAGCCGGTTTGGGGACGGCTGGTATTGCCCAGGCGGCGGGCACTACCGATAGCCCGGTGAGGTCGGGTTTGATTGGTATGATCGGTACGTTTATTGACACCATCATTGTGTGCAGTATGACTGGCCTGGCAATTATCTGCTCGGGCGTGTGGGATTCGGGCGCTACCGGCGCGAGCCTCTCGACAGCGGCCTTTGCTGCTGCAATGCCTGCAATGGGAGCGGGGATAGTGGCAAGAGCGCTTTGTGTTTTTACCTTCACTACCATGCTGGGGTGGAGTTATTACAGCGAAAAATGCTGGATTTATCTGCTGGGACATAAAACAGTAATGCCATTTCGCCTGCTTTGGGTTGTCGCGGTTTTGGCGGGAGCTTTGTTTAAGCTGGATTTTGTATGGCTGTTGGCAGACACGCTGAACGCACTTATGGCTATCCCCAATTTGATTTCGCTGCTATTGCTTAGCCCATTGGTCTATCAATTAACGAAAACTTACTTTTCGCAAACCAAATAAATAATGCAGGGCATGCCGGTTAGAAGTTAGGTTTGCAGCCTATAGCAGGGATTTACAGACAGTTGGCGGGGCGGGGCAGGCCCGCAATCTTGCTGGCGATTTTGGCGGGGCTGGGTGGAAAAAGTTGCAGCAAATAAACACTGCGACCTTTTTCCTCCCCCAGTTTTTGCGCTGTGCGCTTTACCAGTGCGCGCATGGCTGGGGACAGTTCAAATTCGCGATAAAATTCGCGCAACAATTCAATAATTTCCCAGTGTGCCTGGGTTAATTCAATATGCTCCTGGTGCGCCAGTGCCGCCGCAACTTCCGGATCCCAGTCATTTAAGTGGGCGAGAAAACCATCCTTATCGGTAGCGATTTCCCGGTTATTTAAAATCAGCGACATGGTTGTCAATACCAGCTTTGCACCGAGCGGTGATCCAGGCTGAGCTGGACAAATTCGTTGTAATCAGTCAGTGCGATCTGCGGCAGGATTTTTTCTGCCAAGCCTCTCGCTTTCACATCGGAGACCAGGGCGTAAACCCCCACCCCCTGATCGATTAGCTGTTGCAGCTCCTCGGCGCAGGGTGAATTGCGCACTGCGCCAAAAACACCGTCTTCCAGCAATAAAATAGCGTCATGTTTGCCGCAGACCTTAATGCAGGAGCTGAGAGTGTTGTGGGAAAAAGGAGACTTGTTAACTGTGTGTAAAGTGCTCATCTAAAAGCTCAGTATTTGGTCTTGTTCGGATATCAATTGGCTCACCTGCTCGCTGTTTAGCAGTTGAATTTCTTCTAATACCAAATCATTTGTCGTTATTTTTCGCATTTCCAAGGATTCGCAGTGTACAAAAATTTTTTCCACCCCGTACAGGGGTAAAGCCTGAAGATTGGCTGAAATACGTTTTTGGACTATATCGCTGCTGTCCTGATCTTTGAGCAGCTGGAAAACACCGTCATCCATAAACAGCAGCGATAAATCCTGGTCGTAAATGGCAGCGGCCAGGGCTGTATCCAGGGCTTCGCGCGCTATACCTGTGCCATAGGGAGCGTGGCGGCTGAGAACCAGAATTTTTTTGCTATGACTCATATTAGCCTCCAAAACACACTAGGCGATCAGCAACTACAGCTGCTTCCACCAGTTGTCCAAGCCCGGAAAGGTTGAAGCCGGGAGCGAGATTGGCGGCTGATTTTTCATATCGATTAGCCTCCTGGCTATCGAGAACCCCGCGGCGAAGTGCGGCTGCAATACAGACCACCATATCTACCTGGTGGTCGCGCGCCAATTGCTGCCAGGCTGAGGGTAAATCAAATTCGTCCTGGGGCGGCGAAGCCAGTTGAGTGGCATTGTGCACACCCTCCTGATAAAAAAATACTCGAACCAGGCGGTGCCCCTGGTGCAGTAGCGCCTGGGCAAATTGGTAGGCGCTAAAACTGGCCTGATTGGAGTAGGGGGCGGCAAATACTGCCAAAGCAAAGGTCGACATGGACTGGGCTAATCCCTGAAGTGCAAATAAAAAAGGCTCCCCGAGGGGAGCCCTATTGTAACCCTAAGCGAGGTTTAGTCGTCGCTTGTCGCGCCCAGAAGTTGCAGCAGGCTGGTAAACAAATTGACTATAGATAAATACAGGGTGGTGGTGGCCAGCAGGTAGTTTGTCTCGCCGCCATGAATGATCTCACTGGTTTGGTAGAGAATCATCGCCGACATCAACAGCACTATACCGGCAGAAAAGGCCAGCGACAGACCGGAAAATTGATAGCCCATCAATCCGGCAATAATCAGAAAGCCCATCACTACCAGCATCAAAATGACCCCGACAGCGATAAAACCGCTCAGAAAACTGAAGTTTTTGCGGGTAGTTAGGGTATAGGCCGAGAGGGTTAGAAATACCAGGGCAGTTCCACCCAGAGCCTGCATAATCAAGGAGCCGCCATTGGCCATGTGTAGGTAATGGTTGAGCATTGGGCCGAGGCCAGCCCCAATTAAGCCGGTAAACGCGAATACAACACCAATACCTGTACTTGAGTTGGCGGTTTTGGGCAGCACAAACCAAATCAAAGCCATGGCGGCAAGGCTGCATACCAGCCCCATGCCGGCTCCTAATCCCAGTGCAAGGGAAAGAGTTGCGGTTAAGGCGCTAAAGCCCAGGGTAAGGCCCAGTAACATATAGGTATTGCGCAATACTTTATTGGTTTCCAATGCACCCAGTGAGCGAGTGCGACCCAGGTTTGCTGGTTGATACATAAGACATCTCCTTAGAGTGTGTAAAAATTTCGTAAACGTTTTGCGGGATCATACAAACCAATTGGAGCGGTGCCAAGGGCAAAACTTGAATCTTTACAAGAATTTGGAGTTTGCTGAGGAATAAAAAGTTCAGAAAAGAAAAAGGCGCCGTATTTAGCGGCGCCTTTTAATATGGCGGAAGGGCAGGGATTTGAACCCTGGGTAGGCTTTCACCTACGCCGGTTTTCAAGACCGGTGCATTAAACCACTCTGCCACCCTTCCGAAGTGGCGCTGATTATACAGAGGTTTTTGCCTTGAGCAAGCCTTAATTGCGAAATTTAAGGCTCTATAAGCTGCTGATATTTAAGAAATAATTAAAGTTGATCACAAAAAAGCCGAATTGTTTCCAATTCGGCTTTTGGCGTGGTTCAGCTCACCCAATAGGTGTTTGAAGTCTATTCGCCGGTTGTGCGGCGGCTGAGGCGCGGATCGTTTGAAGGGCGATTCAGTGGACGGGGATTGTGCTCGACACTGGGTGGCAGGCTGGTATCCAGCGACTGAAGCGGTTTGGTTTCCGGGGTTTCAGTCACAATACTCACCTGACCAATCGGCTTGGGCGATAAGCGCGGGTCGTTGATAGCGCGACTGTTCCCGGGCATCACCACCTGATCGCTGGCCGCTGAACTGGCTGGCGATAGCTCTGGTGCTGGTGCCGCCTGGGTTGGCTTCTGTGAGATCTCCACTGGCTCGGGTGCTGTCTCGGGGGCTGATGGATAGGCTTCAGCAACAGCTTCGGTAATACTTGTGACAGCGGCTGGGTTGAGTGCGCTGTCTGCCTGAGTGGCTGGCGGTTCCATCGCAGGTGCCGATTGAGCTTCAAGCCGTGCAGCCTTTTCTTCCTCAACAATTGCTACTGCCGCAGCCAGGGGCTCGGAAGCCATGGGCTCTTGTTCCTGGATGCCGGCCACAGTTTCGGTTGTGGTATCGGTGCTGTCTCCAGTATTGCTGGTAACCTGCTTTTGGTGTTCGGCAATGGCAGCGGAGATCTGGCGGGCCAATTCGGCAGCTTCGCTAAGAGGTTTGGCAGTTGGAGTTTCACCAGTTGGTGCTTGGGTCTGGGGCACTGCCGCTGGCGACTCCAGAGATTCTTCCGGCACATCGTCAAACGCATCGCGACGACCACGACGGCGCTGTTGACCGCGCGAGCGGCGGCCTGCCGGGCGACGCGATGGACGTTGATCCTCGCCGTCCTGCTCCAGTTCGTCGTTGACGCTTTCGTTCAATTGCTCTTCCGCTGGTTGATTCAGCGCTTGATTGGCTGGGCGGCTGGATTCGCGCTCTTCCCGGTTACCGCGGTTGCGGCGAGACTGACGCTCCTCGTTACCTGCATCGCGGTTGTCGCGCGCTTCTCTTTCGCCTTTGTTGTCGCGCTCGTTGCGATTGTCACGTTCGTTGCGGCTATCTCGTTCGCCGCGCTCACTGCGGCTATCACGGGCTTCGCGATTATCACGGGCTTCACGAGTGTCTCGCTGGTCACGGCGACTATTACGCTGCTCTTGATTGCTGCGTTGCTCTTGATTGCCACGTTGTTCCTGGCTGCGGGAGTCGTCGCGATCAGTTTTGGTCTCGGCGCGACGGTCGATATTGTCGATAAGCTCGCGATCTTCTTTGCGATCGCGATCGCGGCGACGGCCATCGCGGCGGTTGCGGTTGGTGCCACGACGGTTATCCCCACGCTTGTGTTCGCGCTTGTGGGATTTCTTTTTGTCCGATTCTTCGTCGCCACTAAACAGTTCGCCCAGGCTTTTCATCAGGCGTGCCAGCAGGCCTGGCTTCTTGGCGGGTTCGGGAGCTGGCTGGCTGGGGGCCACAGCCTGTACCAAGGGTTTGGGCATGTTGCCCACTTTAACGGCTGTATCTTCCTCGTCTTCCTTAGTTTCGTCGGCGTGAGCAACGATTTTGTAACTGGTTTCCAGGGTACCTTCGTCGTCGTCGCGCAGGCGCTGAACCTCAAAGTGAGGAGTCATAAGCTCGGCGCTGGGTACAATAACCACGCGAGTATTGTTGCGCGCTTCAATGCTGGAAATGGTTTTGCGCTTCTCGTTCAGTAGATAAGTGGCAACAGATACTGGGCAAATGGCGCGAATTTCTGCGCTGCGATCCTTTTGGGCCTCGTCTTCAACCAGGCGCAAAATTGATAGTGCCAGTGAGCGCGTGCTGCGAATGTTACCTACGCCGTCACAGCGAGGGCAGATTTTAGAGTGGGTTTCACCCAGCGATGGACGCAGGCGTTGACGCGACATTTCCAGCAGGCCAAAACGGGAGATGCGGCCGATTTGGACGCGGGCGCGGTCCATCATCAGTGCATCGCGCATACGGTTTTCCACTTCGCGCTGGTTGCGCACTGGCTGCATATCGATAAAGTCGATAACGATCAGCCCGCCCATATCGCGCAGACGCAATTGACGCGCGATCTCGTCAGCGGCTTCCAGGTTGGTTTGCAGTGCGGTCTCTTCAATGTCGCCGCCTTTGGTGGCGCGCGAAGAGTTGATATCTATGGCTACCAGGGCTTCAGTGGCATCGATAACAATGGCGCCGCCCGAGGGCAGTTTAACTTCACGCTGGAAGGCGGTTTCAATTTGCGACTCGATTTGATAGCGGTTAAACAGTGGAATGTCGTCCTGGTAAAGCTTTACTTTGCTGCGGTAGTTGGGCATTACCTGCTGGATAAAACCTGTGGCCAGGTCATAGGCCTCTTTGTTGTCTACCATGACTTCGCCTACATCGGCGCGCAGGTAGTCGCGAATGGCGCGGATAATAACGTTGCTTTCCTGGAACAGAAAGCTGGGGGCAGGGGAGCGCTTGGCGGCGCCAGCAATGGACTCCCAGAGTTGCAGCAGGTAGTTCAAATCCCACTGTAGCTCTTCGGCGCTACGGCCTACACCGGCGGTGCGGATGATTACGCCCATGCCATCGGGTACTTCGATTTCGCCCAGGGCATCTTTCAATTCGGCGCGGTCTTCACCCTCGATGCGGCGGGAGATGCCACCAGCGCGAGGGTTGTTGGGCATGAGTACCAGATAGCGACCGGCCAGACTTATAAAGGTGGTCAGGGCTGCGCCTTTGTTGCCGCGCTCTTCCTTATCAATTTGCACTATAACTTCGGTGCCTTCTTTGATCACATCTTTGATTTTAAGGCGGCCGTCGTGCTCATTGGTGGATTTGCTGAAGTATTCGCGGGAAATTTCTTTTAGGGGAAGAAAACCGTGGCGGCTGCCGTTTTCGTACTCGACGAAGGCGGCTTCCAGGCTGGGTTCTACGCGGGTAATTTTACCCTTGTAGATATTGGATTTCTTTTGCTCGCGGGCGCGATTTTCGATATCCAGATCATAGAGCCACTGGCCATCGACCAGGGCAACGCGCAACTCTTCCGGTTGAGTTGCATTGATTAACATTCTTTTCATGTGTTACCTAATTGCATATCAGGTTAAGGGTTAACGCTGATACAGGGCCAATTAGTGTTAACACAGCCTGTTTTGTGCAACCTTGTGGACTGAAGCGCTGCTGTGCTCGCTTCAGCGGTTGGTGGGTTTTCTTAGTGCTTTGGCGGCGCTTCGCTGCCTAAGGCCACCGGGAAAATCCCATTTTGGCTCTTAAACCGGGTTCAGCGATTGCTGCCCCGTCTATTTGTGTGTCATTTTCCAATGCTCCGGGTTCTAGTGTGAGCCTCGGCGCTGGCTGCAGGGGTGCGAGAGGGAATGTCCGTCTGCCCCGATGCTGAGCCGTTTAGTGGGGCCTATAGGCCTCATTAAAATTGGGTTGTTCCGGACGTTGCTCTAGCTGACTTAATATCGCTAGCTTTCTGTCGATCTATCGCTCTGGGGTGCGATTCGCTGGCCCTTGGGGGATAGGTGTTCATTCTTTGGCAGGGTTTATGTGTGGTTACCTGCCAGCAGTTGCCCGGTTTGTTGGGGTTGTTGGCCCCTTTTTTACATTACAAATAGATTTCTTGAGTTCTACAAAACAAAAACGCTGTTAACAAAAATGGTTACCTAAATCAGCGCGATTGTTACGGCGGCCCCCGGTATTCCCAGCAAGCCCCTTTTCGTCAGTTTTCTAGAGCGCTACACCATGGTCGCCTTCGCGGGGCGAAGTTTGGCGCTATGGCCGCAGGCTCTGCTGTCAGCGGTATTTCCTTGCGATTCGCCTGTTTGATTGCGATATCCGGAAACCAGCCTGTATCAGCCGCTTGAATATAGCAGTAATGATTGCGGGCGGCAATTAAATATCCCTTATCCATTAAGGGCTTATTAACTGGCTTGGGGCTTTAGGGTAGAATACGCCTATGATTAAAGCCCCTTCATCGCCCCCGTCCTCACTAATTCCCGCGCGCGATACGGCAAAGGTCCGGTTGGTTAGTATTGACCCGGATCTCGCCGGTCAGCGCCTGGATAATTATCTTATGGCTCAGTTAAAAGGTGTGCCTAAATCCAGGGTTTATAACCTGATACGCAAGGGGGAGGTGCGCGTCAATAAAGGAAGAAGCAAACCTGATTACAAGCTCTGTCCCGGTGATTTGGTGCGAATTCCCCCGGTTAGAGTTGCCGAGAAGGTCGAAAGCGCGCCGGTCAGGGTGAGCAATCAATTAGCGGCATTGCTGGAAAAATCTATCCTCTATGAAGATGATGGTATGTTGGTGGTGAACAAGCCGCCGGGTGTTGCGGTGCATGGTGGCAGCGGGGTTAGTCTTGGCTTGATTGAGGCGCTGCGCCAGATGCGCCCCGAGGCGCGTTATCTGGAGCTGGTGCATCGTCTGGACAGGGATACGTCGGGTTGCATCATGATTGCCAAGAAGCGTAGTTATCTGCGCCATTTGCAAGCTGCGTTGCGCGACAAAGCCCAGGGTGAGGTTATCAAGGTGTATCAGGCGCTGGTAACCGGTGCCTGGTCCAAACGCTGCCATCAAATTAATGCACCCTTGTTAAAGATAGAAGTTGCTGATGATGAGCGGGTGGTCAAGGTTCACCCGGATGGCAAGCCCAGTCTTACTCTATTCAGGGTTTTGCGTCAGTTCGATGGTTTTACCCTTGTGGAGGCTCGTCCTATTACCGGGCGAACCCATCAGATCCGTGTTCACGCGCAGTATGCTGGGCACAGTTTGGTGGGCGATGAAAAATACGGTGATGACGAACTTAATGCCAGTCTGCGACAGCAGGGCTTCAAGCGTTTATTTTTGCACGCCTGGGCGCTGGAATTTTATCTGCCAGGTGCTGAGGTGCGCACCCGTGTGGAGGCCCCGCTGCCCGAAGACCTGGCGCTGCCTTTAGGTCGACTGGCGATTTTGACCTAGGGAACCTCTGAAAAATTACCTGTGTTGCAATCGCGGCGTTAAAAACAGGCTCAATATGCTCATTTATGACGTATAAACCCGAGGGTCGGTCCCACCGTTTTTCGCCCGTTTTTGCCTTGCGCTTGCTGCCTCGCCTACATTTTTCAAAGGTTCCCTAGATTCGCCCCTCTAATTTCCGGAGACATATTTTGCTGTTTATCTTCGATTGGGATGGCACTTTGTGCGATTCAACTGCCACTATTACTCGCGCCATGCAGGCGGCAGCGATGGATATGGGCTGGGAGCCATTGCCGGCGAGCGAGGTTCACGAAATTATCGGCTTGGGCTTGCCCGAGGCCTTGCAGCGGCTATACCCGCATGTATCAGTTGAGGAGCGCGCCCGCTTGCGCGATGCCTATGCTCACAGGTTTGTCGCTTTTGATCAGGCATCGCCAGCGGAATTCTTCCCAGGGGTTAAGGCAACCCTGGATGAGCTGCGAAACGCCGGTCACCAGTTGGCGGTTGCCACAGGTAAGAGTCGCCGGGGGCTGGATAGGATTTTTGGCGCTATGGGGTTGTGCGAATATTTTGATGCCAGTCGCTGTGCCGACGAAACCGCCTCTAAACCTGACCCCTTAATGCTGCGCCAGCTATTGGCGGAGTTTTCAGTGGCTGCTGATGAGGCGGTGATGTTGGGCGATACCGAATATGACATGGCCATGGCGGCGGCAATCAGCATGCCGCGCATTGCAGTCAGCTACGGTGCTCACCATATAGACAGGCTTAAGGGCTATCATCCAGAGCTTTGTCTGGATGAGTTTTCCGGGTTGCTCTCCTGGGGGCGGCTCGCTTCAGGCTAATGTTGTACGGTGAGGGGGTCTATTCCTTCATTTATTAGCATGCGTGTTAATGCAATCAGCGGTAGGCCAACCAGTGTGTTTGGGTCTTCACCTTCCAGTGAATCGAACAGGCAAATGCCCAGTCCTTCGGACTTAAAACTGCCGGCGCAATCATAGGGCTGTTCTCGTTCCAGGTAGCGGGTTATTTGCTCGGGTGAGAGAGTTTTAAATCTAACCCGGTAGCTTTCCAGGCTGAGTTGGTACTGATTGCTGGCTGAATTGTAAAGGCAGAGCCCTGTTAGAAAGTCGACGCTCTTACCACTAAAGCTGGTGAGTTGGGCAAAGGCTCTGTCAAAACCCTGGGGTTTGCCCAGTATTTTTCCTTCAAAGCTGGCGACCTGGTCGGAACCGATGATTAGATGGTCGGAGTTTAACGGCGCGAGCGCTTGGGCTTTGCTTAAAGCCAGGCGCTTGACCAGGGTTTCTGCCGCTTCGCCGGGCAGGGCTGTTTCATCTATGTCGGGTGCGGCCCAACTAAATGTCAATCCCAACTTTTGTAGCAGCTGGCGGCGGTAGCTGGAGCTGGAAGCAAGTAGTATAGGTGGCAAGTTGTATCCCCCGGAAAGGCTGCGGTACCAGATAGAGGGGCTATTTTAGGTTAGAGCCACTAAATAGCGCCACAAAGCTGATTTTATTCCAGTTTTTCTTTGACATAACCCAATCTGCTCCCTATCATTGCGCGCTTATGTTAAAGCCCCCATCCCATAAACAATTTCCGCGCCAAGGCGATCCACGAAAATTCGCCCAGCAAGGGGTTTCACTCAGCGGAAGCCTGGCCATAGTTGATATGCCACGATTGGCCGGAGCCCTGGCAAATACTGACGGGGAGCTCGAGGCGGAGTTGGAGTTTGGGATTAACCGGGAGGGCAAGAGAGCAGTTACCGGGCGCGCCCATGGTCATGTCAATTTGATCTGTCAGCGCTGTTTGGAGCCGGTGGTTGTTCCTCTGGAAAGTGATATTTCGCTAGCTGTTGTATGGGATGAAGAGGCGGCCAAAAACTTGCCGACTTACCTTGATCCCTGGATTGTTGGCGAAGGAGCAGCAGACTTTTACGAGATGATCGAAGAAGAGCTGTTGTTGAGTTTACCGGCGGTGGCCTATCACCAGGAGCCTTGCATAGATGCAAAGCTCTATTCGAGTGGCAAACCGGTTGAGGTAAAAGAGACCAAAAACCCTTTTAAAGTGCTGGAGCAACTTAAGAGCTCGCCGAAATAACGAGGCGCCTCGGTTCCAGTAAATATGTAAATAGGAGCAAACCATGGCTGTTCAACAAAACAAAAAATCCCGTTCCAAGCGTGACATGCGTCGTTCTCATGATGCGCTGACTGGCCCAACCCTGTCGGTAGATGCTACCAGCGGTGAAAAACATCGTCGTCACCACGTGACTGCTGACGGTTTCTACCGCGGCCGCAAAGTGATCGAAAAAGGCAGCGAAGAGTAATCTGGCACAGACGAGCAACCCTTGTCGGCAAAGATTCGAATAGCGGTAGACGCTATGAGCGGGGACTTAGGTCCCCGCGTTGTTATTTCTGCTTCGCAAAAATTCCTGCACCTTCATCCCGATGTCGAATTGACTCTGGTTGGCGATCAAGCCCAGCTTTCCCGTTGGCCAATTAAAGCCTCTCAAATCACCAAAATTCATGCCGCCGATGTGGTGACCATGAGCGATGAGCCTTTGAGTGCATTGCGCCATAAAAAAAGTTCCTCCATGTGGATTGCTCTGGATCAGCTGCGCACTGATCGCGCCGACGCCTGTGTTAGTGCGGGCAATACGGGTGCGCTTCTGGCGATGGCCAAGTATCAAATTAAAACCCTGGATGGGGTCGAGCGGCCAGCTATTTGCAAATCCATGCCGGTGGCCAAAGGGCAGACTTTTTTGCTGGATTTGGGGGCAAATATCGGTGTCGGGCCCGAACTCTTACAAGGTTTTGCGCTTATGGGGTCGGCTCTGGCCAAAGCCTCCGGCTGTGAATCCCCGCGCGTCGCGCTGTTAAATATAGGTGTGGAGTCGCATAAGGGCACAGAGATCCTGCAGCAGGCTCAGGCGCTTTTGCAAAGTAATCCACAGTTAAATTACGTTGGGTTTATCGAGGCAGACAGCATTTTTTCCGGCAAGGTGGATGTCATTGTCTGCGATGGTTTTCACGGCAATATCGCGCTTAAATCCAGCGAAGGTGTGGCCAGGTTTATTGCAGGCAAAATTTCAGCGGAGTTTCGCCAGCATATTTCCAGTCGCCTGATGGCATTTCTGGCCTGGCCAGCGCTGAAACGTTTGCGCGCTCAATTAAACCCTGCGCGCTATAATGGTGCCAGCTTACTTGGGCTGCAAAAAATAGTTATTAAAAGCCACGGTGGCGCCGATGAAAGTGCATTTGTGCAAGCGCTGGTAGTCGCTCGGGAGCAGGTAATTCAGCAGATTCCCGCAAAAATAGCGCGGCAGTTTTCACAACCATAAAAATCAACCCTTTTTTCCATTCATTAGATTTGATTATGATCCAGCAAAATCTCGCATTTGTTTTCCCGGGGCAAGGCTCCCAAAAAATTGGCATGTTGGCTGAGTTGGCTGCGGCCTATCCCCTAGTTCAGGCAACTTTTGCAGAGGCCTCAGAGGTATTGGGCTATGACCTATGGGCTTTGGTGCAAAGCGGTACTCAGGAGGAAATTAACCTGACCGAGCGCACCCAACCTCTGCTGCTGACTGCCAGCGTTGCTGTATGGCGTGTGTGGCAAGAAAAGCAGGGTCCACAGCCCGCGCTTATGGCTGGCCACAGCCTCGGTGAATATTCGGCGCTGGTGTGCGCGGGCGTGGTTGCGTTTAAAGATGCGGTAAAAATCGTGCAATTGCGCGGCAAATATATGCAGGAAGCTGTACCTGCTGGCCAAGGCGCTATGGCGGCCATTATTGGCCTGGATGATACCTTGATTTTAGAGGCCTGCAAAAAAGCGGCTCAGGGGGAAGTGGTCGCAGCTGTTAACTTTAACTCTCCCGGTCAGGTGGTGATTGCCGGTACTGCAGCGGCTGTTGAGCGAGCTGGTGTTTTGTGTAAAGAGGCCGGAGCCAAGCGCGCGCTGCCATTGCCGGTGAGCGCGCCTTTCCATACCGAGTTGATGCGCCCGGCTGCCGAGCGCTTGACTGAGTTGGTAAATGCCACAACATTCAACGCACCTGTAACGCCGGTTGTGCACAATGTCACTGCGCAAACAGAAACTGATCCGGAAAAAATCAAAGCGCTGATGATTGAGCAAATCTACAGCCCAGTGCGCTGGGTTGAATGCGTCAACACTATGGCGGCCAAGGGCGTAGGTACTACAGTAGAGTGCGGCCCGGGCAAGGTTCTCTCGGGTTTGAATAAGCGAATTTCCGGCGATTTGACCACCCTGTCAATTGAAAAGCCTGAAGAGCTGGACACAGTGTTGACTGGCGTTTAACGATCAACTTTAAATTTCAATTTGAATAAGTGAGATAGCTATGAGTCTGCAGGATAAAGTGGCTTTAGTAACGGGGGCCAGTCGCGGAATTGGCGCTGCCATCGCAGA
>CBINKF010000010.1:0-15061 GCA_966251115.1 uncultured Cellvibrio sp. | reverse complement strand
TGGAGTTCTCCGCCGCCGGCTTAATGGCTGGTACCACACCCACAAAGGGTATATCAAAACGCTGGCGCAAATGGGGCAGGGTGAGGGTGCTGGCGGTATTGCAGGCGATAACCGCTATATCCACCGGATGCACATCGAGCAGGGCGGCCATAACCGTCTCAACGCGGCTGATCAGTGCCTCCTCTGGCTTGGTGCCGTAGGGGAAAAAACCGTTGTCCGAGGCGTAGACCAGGGACAGCCAGGGCAGGCGGCGCTGAATCTCGCGCGCCACACTTAAACCGCCCACGCCGGAATCAAATACCAGCACGCGGGGGGACGAACGAGTGGGTGAGGGGCGGTTTGAGCCTGAAGATGCTGACATACAGGGCGAAATGTCCAGTGGGGCGGTGAAATGCTAGAATGCGCGCAATTTTACCTGTCGGCCAGGTGAAAAACTATTGATTCTGCACGGATTTCCGCTGAAAGCGGCGGTGTCTCTTTACATTTCAGACCCTAGGAAAATTTGTGATTAACGACAACCTGTCCCAGTTGCTGAATGCCCCGGTGGCCTTAGTTGCCATACTAGCCCTGATTATCGGTGGGTTCCTCGGGCTGTGGCTGGCGGGGCGAAAATCCGCCCAGGCCATAACGGCTGCCCTGCATGATCTGGATCTGCAGCGCCAGGCGGAGCAGCACCAGGCACAGCTGCGAATTGCCAGCCTGGAGCAGGAGCTAGGCCAGCAGCGCAACCAATGGCAGGAACTGAAGCAGCAGGCGCAACAGGACCAGCAGGCACTGAGCCAAAGCCAGCAACAATTGGCCGCAGCGCGGGAAAAGGTCGCGCGCCTCGCCGACCTGGAGGCTCAACTGCAGGAAAAGCAAAGTCGCCTGTCCGATATTGAACAAAAGCACGCCTCGCTGACCAGTCGCCTGGAGCAGGAGCGGCGCAATTTTGCCGAGCAGTTGGCGCTATTGCAAAACGCCCGCGCCGATCTGACCAAAGAGTTTGAAAACCTCGCCGGTAAAATCTTTGAAAGCAAGCAACAGCAATTCCAAACCAGCAGCAAGAGCTTGCTGGATACCACCCTGGACCCACTGCGCACCCAGCTGGCGGATTTTCGCAAAAAAGTAGAAGACGTTTACGAAAAGGAAAATGCCGAGCGCAACCGCTTGGCGGGCCAGGTGCAGGAGCTGCAAAAGCAGGCGCAAAAAATTGGCGAAGATGCGATCAACCTGGCCCAGGCGCTCAAGGGCAATACCAAAACCCAGGGCAACTGGGGCGAAGTGGTGCTGGAGCGTTTACTGGAAGAATCCGGCCTGCAAAAAGGTCGCGAGTACGATACCCAGGTCAACTTCACCCAGGGCGACGGCAGCCGCTTGATGCCCGATGTGATAGTGCACCTACCCGAGCAAAAGGACATAGTTATAGACGCCAAGTGTTCGCTGCTGGATTACGAAAAATTTTCCTCCAGTGATGACGAGGCGGAACGCAAACAATACTTGGCCGGCCATATCCAAAGCCTGCGCAACCACATTAAAAACCTGAGCATTAAAGACTACGAAAAACTGGAGGGGATCAAGTCCCTTGATTTCGTATTTATTTTTATCCCCATAGAAGCGGCCTTTATGCTCGCCCTGCAGGAGGCGCCGGGTTTGTATCGCGAGGCCTATGATCGCCACATTATTCTGGTGAGCCCCACCACACTGCTGGCGACCCTGCGCACCGTAGAAAATATCTGGCGCTATGAAAAGCAAAACAAAAATGCCGAGCGCATCGCCAAAGAGGCGGGCGCGCTCCACGATCAATTTGTGCTGTTGCTGGAAGCACTCGACAACATTGGCAACCACCTGAATAAAACCCAGGAAGCCTTTAGCAAAACCCGTGAGCGACTGGCCACTGGACGAGGTAATCTGGTTAAGCGCGTGGACGACATTCGCCGCCTGGGCGCTAAAACCAAGCGCAACATTGCCCAGGAGTTGTTAAGTGATGCTGGTGCAGATGACGAAGCTGGCGAAGATTTTTTGTTGGGACAGGACTCCGATGCTGACGCTTGATTGAAAGTTATAAATATGCGGTGATTTGATGAGTTGTGTATATGTATTGCATCACGAGCATCAAATAGATCCTGATACCGAAGATGTAAAACTTATTGGTGTATATAGTACTTATGAAAACGCGCAGGAAGCTTTTCGTAGATTATGTGCACAACCTGGATTTTGTGATGCACAAGATGGATTCAGTATTGATAAATACGAAATTGATAAAGACCATTGGGTCGAAGGTTTCTTCACTTATCAATACTAATTGGTTGGTGTTTTCCGAGTAATTTGGATTCTTGAGATGTCTATGAGTTTACTTGCCATACTTAGTCTGATAGGTGGTGTGATAATTTTGGTGCTGGCTGCAATCGCCGGTCGCCTGGTTTACAAGGTGATTCAGCTCAATAAAAAACGCGCCAGGCAAATGGCCGATATAGAAGCGGCCAGCCAGGCGGCACAGGTGCAGCAGCGCAGCCACAACAACAAAAGTATTCAGATACTGGCCATGGCGCTGCACAAGAATGAGCTGAGCCTGACCGAGGCGAGTATGCGCATTGCCTATTTGTTGGATCAACTGGAAGTGCACGATAGCGTAAAAGAAGAGTTTTCCGCGTTTAATCAATTGCGCGAACGCACCAAACACATCCCCATTTTGCAGGAGTGGAAGGCACTCTCGGACAAAGAGCAGCGGGTGTTTGACAAAGAGCGCTTGCAGCACGAAAACACCTACTTTGAATTTGTTATGGACGCCGCCAAGCGTATCCAGGGGCGTGAGTTTTAATTGATGAGTATTTCACCAGCGCTGTCGCGCGAGCAGATTTTGATTCGCGCCATGATGCCCGTTGATTTACCCGCAGTCATGCAAGTTCAAGCTGAGGCCTATGTGCCTGAGCTGTGCGAATCTCAAGAGATTATTGCAGCCCGTTTGAGCACCGCACCTGACACTGCCTGGGTAGCGGATTCACCGCTGGGTATTTGCGCCTATCTGGTGGGCTACCAAAGCGAGCTGGGCAAGGTGACCCCTTGGGACAGCGAATTTGAGCACCAGCCGCAATCGACAACGTTTTATTTGCACGATCTGGCCTTGGGGAAAAATGCCAAAGGTATGGGTTTGGGGCAATCACTGGTCAATTCCGCCATGGCGCAAATGCGCGAGCGCGGCGCGCAACAGGCGGCGCTGGTGTCAGTGCAGGATTCTTTGGGCTTTTGGCAAAAATTGGGTTTTGCTGAGTTTGTCGAACTTGCGGAAGCAGAGCGCAACCAGCTGGACAGCTATGCGCTGCCCGCTGTGTATATGACGCGCAACCTAAACGCGGCGCTATAGTTAAAGGCCGCGCTTGCGCAGCACCATGCCGCATTCCAGGTGATGGGTGTAGGGGAACTGGTCAAAGGCCGCGAAGTGTTTAATCTCATGGGTTTTGCTCAATTCCGCCAGGTTGTCTTTAAGCGTGAGCGGGTTGCAGGAGATATACAAAATATTGTCGAAACGCTGGGCCAGTTTGACTGTGTCCGGGTCCAGGCCGGCGCGCGGCGGGTCGACAAAAATGGTGGAAAACTGATAATCCGCCAGGCTTACATGCTTCAATCGATTAAATTCACGCACCCCATCCATTGCCTGGGTAAATTCTTCACTCGACATGCGCGCCAGTTTTAAGTTGGTCACGCCATTGGCCTGCATGTTGAAGAGCGCCGCATCCACCGAGGTTTTAGATACTTCGGTAGCCAATACCTGATTAAAGTTTTGTGCCAGGGGCAGGGTAAAGTTACCGTTGCCGCAGTAGAGTTCCAGCAGGTCGCCGCCAAAGCCAATGCTTTTTTCAACGGCCCAGGTCAGCATCTTTTCGCACACGCGGGCATTGGGCTGGGTAAAGCCGCCTTCAATTTGCTGGTAGCTAAAGCGTTTGCCGTTAACCTCCAATTCTTCAACCACATAGTCGCGCTCAAGCAGAATTTTTTGCTTGCGGCTGCGGCCGATAATATCTGCGCCCAGCTGGTCTTTGAGTGCGCGCGCTTCGGCAACCCAGTTATCGCCCAGGGGGGCATGGTAAATCAGGGTGATTAATGCCTGCCCGCTCAGGGTGGATAAAAATTCGACTTGAAAGAGTTTGCGCCTCAGAGTATCGCTGGCATTAAGCGCGTCTATCAGCGTGCCCATCAAACGATTGATCAGCTTGCCTGCCACTGGGAATTCACGCACTGGGTAGGGGCGCTTGTCGTCCTGGGAGAACATCACATAATCAACACGGCCCTGGTTGTGCCACATACGGAACTCGGCGCGCATGCGGTAGTGATCCAGTTCGGATTCAAAAACTTCCAGCTCTGGCGGATTAAAGGGCGCGAATTCGCTGCGCAACCACTGGAGTTTGTCCTGTAATTGCGCTTGGTAGGCGGTGGGGGAAAAGTCGGTTTGGGACATCGCTCAGCTCATCAATCGCGGGGCAGCGCCTGTGGCTGCCCCAAAAGCTGGCCATTATAACTCGCTGGCGGTGCAATTGCCCCATTCGCAGGTGAGGACTTCTTTGAGTTGATTGCCACAGAAGTTGGCATAGGCTTCGTGGGGCCAGTCGTTAGTCATAACCAGAGTGTAAGCGTCAGCACACTTTTTTTCCTGCTCTTCGGCGATATGGTAGTAGCTTTTACCTACTGGCAGGTCCAGTGGCACACCACCGGCAAGGCTGGGGACACGCGCAATTGTAATTGCATCGCTTGGGTTTTGCCCCTCGGCCAATAGCGCGTTGGCATAGGTTGCGATTTCCGGGTCGCTGGTCAGTTTGATGGACTCGGCATCGATTTTACTAAAGCGGAATTCGCAGGTTTTTTGTTGGTTGGTGGTGGAGCGCTGATCCAGATTCAGTTCGTTAATTGCACGTATATGGGCTTGTTGCGCCATGCGGATCGCGATGGGAGAAAGTAAATGATTCTGATAGTTGATAGCCTCAGCAGAATGGCTTTTGGTGTAGACCTGATCGGCGGCGGCTACCAGTGGCCAATTAGCTGTTAGCCAATCTTGCTGGATAGAAATTGCCTGAATTTCGGCATCGCCTCCCAGTTTGTCGCAGGTGCTGAACAAGCTATTGTAATAAACCGCCTGATCAATAATCTTTTCTGCTATGGCTGGTAGTTTGCTGGTGTCCAGCACTGGAGGTGGCGTCGCACAGCCGGCAAGAAGCCCCGTTAATACCAGGCAGTTAAATAGCGTGCTGTTTTGTTTAAGCTTCATAACTCTAGCCTCTCGCTGGCATTGGTGAGCGGCAGGCGAATACTGAATGTGGTGCCTGTGCCCGGTGAAGATTTAACCTCGATGTTGCCCTGATGGCGCTCGGTAACAATAAAGTAGGCAATTGATAAGCCCAGTCCTGTTCCGGAGCCTACACTTTTGGTGGTGAAAAAAGGCTCAAAAATATGGCGACGTATATTATCGGTCATGCCCGGTCCGTTATCTTGAATCTCTATCACAAGGTTTGCTTGTTGGGTGTAGGTTTTTATCCAAATTGAGGGCGACGGGGGCGCTGGTGCCTTACTCAGCGCCTGGGTGGCGTTGCGCAGCAGATTAAGCAGCACTTGTTGAAGCTCTGGACCTGACCCGCGAATTGCCGGCAATCCTGTTGCCAGTTCGCAATGCACTTGTGGCAAGTTGATTTCATTGCGGGTGTTGTAGAGGTTCCGGTTAAGTGACAGTGTTTGCTCAATCAACTTATTAATGTCTACCCAGGTGTTGCCGCGTGCGCCGCTGCGAGTAAACGCCAGCATATTGGTTACTATGCCCGCACAGCGCTCACCGGCATCGCGCATGGAGTCCAAAAGTTGATATATCTCGCGCTGTTGCAGGTACTGTTCAAGCTGGTTTAAATCCAGATGCAAGGTTTCCGCCAACTGCTGGTTGGCGAAAAATCCGGCGTCCAGGCGGCGATTGATATTTTGCAGGTTTTGCAATATTGCCCCGATGGGGTTGTTGATCTCGTGGGCTATGCCTGCGGCTACCTCGCCCAGTGAGTACATTTTTTCATTCTGGATCATCATATTTTCAATGGTCAGGCGCAGGGTGACGTCATCAACGCGAATGACTGCGCCGGGTTTGGCAATTGAAATCAGCGGATAAATGGTAATTTCAAAATATTGGTTGGCCCCGTCATTGTTAGTTTCCACATGTTCTAATGAGCGCGGCTCGCCATCGCGAATTATCTTCTGGATTTTTTGGGTGTTTATCGGAAAGCGGGGCAGTACGTTAGTAATGTTTTGATTGAGGGCATCGGTTGAGAATATTTCAAAGCTATTTTCAGCGGCAGCGTTCCAGTGGGTAATTTGGCCGCGAGCATCAACCCCGATAATTATCGAGGGCATGGAGTTGATCATGCTCTGTAAATATTCTTTGGTCTCGCGCAATAAAAACCCTGTCGCTTCATGGCGCGCTACTTCGTCCACCAGCAGGTTGTTGATTTTATGCAGACTTTGGGTGCGTTCATCGATTCGCTCTTCCAGTTGGATTTGCGCCAGGCGCAGGGAGTGACGTGCGCGTTTATTATTCAAACGACTGCGCTGTAAACCGATGATCAACAGCGTTTGCAAGAGCAGTAGTAGCACAATCAGTACGCCGATCCAGGAGTGCCCCAGATCCTGGCTCAGGGTTTGCGCCCGGGCGGCAGCGCTGGAAGCAAAACCAATCCACATCCAGCTGCCTAGCCAGGTGCGGAGTGCAGGGCGGCTGCTTGGAATCAGGGCTGTTTTAACCAGGCGTGGCACCAAGTGTTGAAAGCAGAAGCGGTCCATGGGAATTTATTCGAATTGCTCAAATCCTCAAACCTTTAATTTACGCGTTTTCCCTTTTAATACCTATCCCCTGTTTTATCTCCAGGCTTTTAAACTGATGGTTTTATATCCATTGCTGGTGAATACCCGGGCGGACTCCAGACGAGCAAAAAGTTTTTTATAAAAGTGTTTGACACCAAAATGAAAATCAGTAGAATGCGCAGCTCTCGACGAGGGCGGTTAGCTCAGTTGGTAGAGCAATGCCCTTACAAGGCATGGGTCACAAGTTCGAGTCTTGTACCGCCCACCACTCTTACTCACAAGGTAGCTGTGGTTTTTGTGACGATGCGGACCGGTAGTTCAGTCGGTTAGAATGCCGGCCTGTCACGCCGGAGGTCGCGGGTTCGAGTCCCGTCCGGTCCGCCACTTATCAAGAAGCCCGCTCACGCGGGCTTCTTACTTTTGAGCCTCAGGCTCCCTCGAGTTATTCCGCTAAGATCCTCTACTAATCTGTCATCACCTAACTTTTAGTTATTTGCTCATTCGCAATTGATCTACATAAATCTGTCATTTTGCCTTGGTAGTCTAGTTTTTGTCGGGTAGATTCTGAATCCTTGGGCTTGGGTTTTGTCAATTCCCCTGGGAGTTGTTAGCCAAATCGATAATTCCGCCCGACAACAGTGTCGACAGTTAGGGAAAGTCAGCCAGATAATATGATCAACACTTATGATCAACACTAAGGAACAGCTAACCTGTAAGGAGAGATTCCATGCAAGATTATGTAGAAGAACTGCTAGATGTAGCTTATGACGAGGTAGATGATGAGGTTACCGAGGATTATTCAGACATTTAAGCCCCCAGGCCTGTAGCCCTTGAGGCTACTTTCGGCCAGGGAGTATGCCAATAACGCCCGCTTTATTGATAGATTCCCGCAAATTAGCCACTACACTCCGCTAAATTTCATCGATTAGCCCGCAAATCCTCGCAAAACTCCAGGTCTCTGGGGAGTGGTTCACACTCTGATCTGGTGGCGTCTCCTATACTGCAACTAACGAATTTGGATCAACCACGTCTCAGGCTGGGTGTTTATGTCCTTTTCCTCCGCATCTTCCCTGGAAGCTGTTTTCCTCTTTCAGGGTGACGAGATACTGCGTGAGCTTCTCTACCCCGAATTTGAAGCCCTGCTCGATGGTTTTATTCCTTTGCCTGAATACGCGGGCAAATCGGCCAGGGCGGTGTATGTCCAGATCAACCGTCAAATGTGCGTTACTGGCGCCGTTTTCTTTTTGCTGGGCTTTGATGCCAAAGGCATTGTCGATCATCGCTGGAATGTCCCTTTGCAACAGCTATTGGCTTCCGCCGGTCCAGGGCCGGATATGGGGGCTGGGTCCATTCGTCTGGTGTGCTATAGCCAATGTCCCGTGGCTTGGCATCAAAAGGCTTTGTGGGACCCGCAGATGGCTCCGGGTAACAATAGTTTCATCTCGTTAAAAAAGGTTGTTCAAGCTAACCGTCTGGGCTTTCAGGTCAGCCCGGCGGTGGTTCCGGCAGCGGTAACTGCCTCAGAAGATGACAACATTCCCACCCTTCAACCATTGAATGCGATTGACCTGGAGCGCGAGCAGCAGGCCATGCAGCGTCGCCTGCATCAGGCCTACTCCAAAGAGTTGCGCGACAAGCTGGCGAACATGATCAAGCAGCAGAGGCTGCGCACTTCAACCCTGGCAAGTGAGCATCAGCTGCGTATCCAGTCGTTGCAGCAGGAGCATCAACAGCGTCTGGCATCCTACCAGCGCAAAATGGTTGATTTGGAGTCAGCCAAGCGCGATTTGGAAGAGCGCAATCGCAATCTTAAGGAAAACCTGGAGGTTCAGGCCAACAAGGTCGAGGGAATGCGCGAGTATTTCGCGCACAAGATCAAGTCTGCACAGGAAGATGAGTCCAACCAGTTGCAGCTGCTGCAGGAAAATTTTGCGCTGGAACTGGAGACCAAAATCCAGGCGGCAACCGCCGAGTTACACGAAATGCTGGAAATGCGCGAGGTTGAGCTGTTTTACCGCCATCAGAACGAGAGCGCGCTTAAGGATGAAATTGTTTCGCTCAAGCAGGAAAACCAGGTGCTGCTCAAAAATGCGGGCGATCAACTCCTCGGGCGTTTATCCAGTGCAGGAATTAGTTTTGTCTGCTTCCAGCCAGGTATTGGTCAGTTGAGCGTATCTTTGGATGACATAGGGCGCTACCTTGAGAATCCGTTGAATTACATCGCTGATAAGTCAGGAGTCGAGCAGGCACTGTTTATCGCCTGGTGGGCGCATTATCAGGAGCCCTGCTGCACCGCTTTGGATTCCCAGGGGCACAGATGCGGCAAAACCCTGGGACGGGTGGGGACACCACTGGAATTTCACCCCGGCGAGAGCGATCGCTGCCCGCAGCATCAAACTGTGGCCTATCAAAAGACGGCTGAGGCGCGTTAAGCTGCACCCTGGCGTCTTAATTTGTCTATATTTCGGTGGGCGAGAGTTTGTTTGAAGGTCGAGATGAACTGATGCAACTGGCGAGTCAGGTCCCTTTGCAGCGTCTGGATGTTTCCTGGGCAAGGGCTGCGGGAATTGAGCTTTGGGTGAGGCGCGACGACTTGATTCATCCCACTCAAAGTGGCAACAAGTTTTACAAGCTGTATTTTAACCTCCGTCAGGCCCGCTTGGGCGGATACAGCCAGGTACTTAGTTTTGGCGGTCCCTGGTCCAATCACTTACATGCCTTGGCGGCAGCTGGTTCGGCAGAGGGGTTGCAAACCCTCGCCGTGATACGCGGCGAAGCTCCGGTATCTCTAAACCACTGCCTGGCAGAAGCCAGTGAATGGGGAATGCGGCTGCAATTTGTTTCGCGCACCGACTATAGCGCCAAGCAAGATACAGAAGCCATCCACCGCTGGGTTGCAGGCCTGGATAAATGCCTGGTGGTGCCAGAAGGCGGGGCAAATCTCTTTGGTGCTGCCGGTATGCAGGTGTCGGGGCAGGCTATTGAAGCCCAGTTAAATGGTGCCCCTGCGGATATTTGTCTCGCGTGTGGTACCGGCACCAGCCTTGCCGGTGTGGCGGCGGGAGTCGACCGGCAGCGCAGGGTGCTGGGATTTCCGGTGTTGAAACCCGGCACTGGGACCAATCGACCGTTGGCTGCGCAAATAGAGGACTTCTGGCGCGCGCTCTGTCCGAAAAGCCAGGTTGGAATAGCTTCCAATTGGCGCTTGCTCTGGGGCTTTCACGGCGGTGGCTACGGGCGCAAACCGAAACTGCCATTATTCGAGTTTTGGCGAGCGTTTGAAGCAGAGTCAGGGTTGCAGTTGGACCCGGTGTACACACTTAAATTATTTTGGGGTATTTACTCGCTGGTAAAGCTCGGCTACTGGCCCAAAGGGCAGCGGCTGGTCGCGATACATACGGGTGGGTTGCAGGGGCGACGCGGTTTCGTTTGTCCCTGAGGTTTATGCGTGGCGTCACTAACTTTATTATCACTTGGCGGAACCTAACAACTACAAAGGGCAGTGAAGAGGGAAGTAGTATGCAAGCACAAAAGCAAATGCCATCTCCGGCTGATAATACCCCCGGAATCGTGGATTTGGATCTCAGCCTGACACGCTCACTCGTGCCCCTTAAGGATATGAGTGAGAGCCATTTGTTTACGCTGTTGGATGAAGCCCAGGTGGAGGTCGCCTGCCCGGGCCAAACCCTTTTTACCCAAGGTAGCTACGATAACCAGCATATCTACCTGCTCTATGGCGATGTTTCCTTAGTGGACGCGCAGGGACAGCGCATGCAAGTTAAAGGGCGTGCGAGCTTGTTTCCTATTGCCCACCATCAGCCGCGTCTTGTTACCGCCATTGCCGATACCGATTGCAGCCTGCTGCGAATTAACAGTGAGCGCCTGGATAAATTGCTTACCTGGAGTCAGGTGGCAGATTATCTGCAGCTGAATATTTCGCGCCAGCGAGACCTGGATGAAGATGTGGATTGGATGATGACCGTGCTCAGGTCCAATTTGTTTTTTAAAGTTCCACCGCTAAATGTAGAACAGATTTTTTCGCGTCTGGTCCCCCAGGTTGTCTACGCGGGTGATGTGGTTATTCGCCAAGGGGAAATTGGCGATCAATGCTATTTTATAAAAGAGGGCGAGGCGGACGTCATTCGCCATACTGATGGCAAGCGTGAACACCTGGCTACCATAGGCTTGGGACGCTGTTTTGGCGAGGATGCGCTGGTCAATGAAACTGTGCGCAATGCGACAGTGGCAATGCGTACTGACGGTGTGTTGATGCGCTTGGCGAAGCAAGATTTTTATCGTCTGCTCAAAGAGCCAGAGGTTGCAAGCCTTGCGCTTGCCAACCTGGAGCAGGCCTTGAGTGATGGCAGTGTTTTTGTGGATTTGCGCAGTGATGAAGAATACCAGTTGGCGCATATTTCGCGTGCGGTCAATATTCCGCTGAATATTCTCGCGATCAAATCTCGCCTGCTTTCCAAAACCCAAAAATATGTTTTTTATTGTGATACGGGGCGCCGCAGTCGCGCAGCGGCTTATCTAATGGCGCAGCAGGGCTATCAAACCCTGGCGCTGGCTGATTGCAATAAAATTTTTACCCAGGAAAAATACCAGCCGCTGTTGCAGGATACTAATAATTATTTGTTGCGCGACGGTTTGGTTGTCCAGGGCGATTCCTAAAACCTTGGCTGATTGCGCGTATTTGCAGGGCTTTGCATTCGCGCTCCAATTAGCCTGTAGAGCGCTAGTGTAGTGGCTGGCGCGTCGAGGCCTTGCATCACCGAGTACCTGCATCACCAAGTACCTGCATCATCAAGTATTTGTATCGGCGGAGTCGCTGGACCATGGAGCCCTAACTGGAGTGGCTTCAACTCGAAGATTACCGCTTGATCCATCTCATACTGATGCCTGTTCGGGCCAGTCGTCGGGCACTAAAAAATAGCGTTGAGCTTCTTGCCAAAGCTTGGTGTCCTCCCAAAAAACCAACCGGGCGATTAATAAAGGCCTGTGCCAGTTCCCCACGTGATTCTGAGCTTGTATCAACAGCTGATTGTTGTTGAGCAGCTTTTCCTGCGCTCTGGTTTGTGCCGGTGCAAGCCAGGCCTGCCGCTCAAGCAACAGCCAGTGCTCCTGGGGGATGCTTGGTATTAGCTCCTCAAGTTCACGCAGGTGAAGCCATAAACCAAAATTGGCCAGTGGATGAGCTTGCGCGGGGCGGTGGCTGCTGTCGCGGTGAAAAAAATAACCTTGCAGGCACAGGCCGGATCGCCAGGTGTGTGCATCGGGAAATGTCTCTTGCAGCCAAGTCGCCGCCTGCGTCTGGTGGCGAAGGGGTAATTGGTGTCGCTCAAGGTGCGCTAATTTAATATCCAACCTGTCGCTTTTGTCGGGGCCAATCCAGGCGCTCCAATCCAGCGCTTTTTCTGCCGTGTCTGCACTGCATAAATAAAATTTTACCGCTGTTTCCAGGTGCCAGTAGTGTTGCGCTTGCTTGCATAAAAAATCGAAGGCGCCTAAGGTGATTCCCTGCCGATGAACTTGCTGGTTGTAGGCCAGGAGTTCCCAGTTTTCGTGATGCTTAAAATAGAAACGCCACAAGGTTTCATAATACAAACCGAGGCGCGTGCTCTGGCGGGTGCTTAATAGTTGCTCCAAGGGCTCTGGCTGTGTATCCAGTCGCTTGAGCCAGGGCCAGAGCGCCGATGAATTGCGCGGGAAAATTTCAACGGAGCTGGCGTTTAAGCTGCGCATTAGGGGCGCGCTGAAACAGCACCAGGCCAGGTCGCGTACCGCTTGGTGTTCCAGGTGTCGCAACTGCTGCTTTAGCTCGGTAGTTAGTTCAGTTGTCATTTCTGTAGCCGACAAATCCAGGTCTGGTTAAGCATTCGTCTCTGGCTATAATAGCAAGACATTGAATTTCGCGACTTTTTATCGCTTTACCGGGGGCAGGCGAGTTGCTGCAACAGGTGCGGGAGTGACGAAGATAACGCGCCACTGCGGCGTTTTTTTGAGCCAGGACTATGACTCAGTTTTCCACTATTGGCCTTATTGGCCATTTAAACAATGAGCGCGCGGCTTAGTCGCTAAAGCGCTTGATTCGTTTTTTGCAGCAGCAAAATAAGCAGTATGTGCTGGAGGCAGAAACTGCGGCTCGAATTAATGACGCCAACCTGACCAGCGCGGCCAACCAAATTGCTGATATAGATACACTGGGGGAACTATGCGACCTGGTGATAGTGGTGGGTGGTGATGGCAGCTTGCTGCGCGGTGCCAGGGCGCTGGCTAAATATCGCGTGCCGCTGCTGGGGGTAAACCGCGGTCGCCTGGGTTTTTTAACCGATATTACCCCCGATGACATCGAAAATAAGGTCAATGATGTACTCAGCGGTGAATATATCGCCGAAAAGCGCTTTTTGCTGGATATGGAAGTCAGGCGCAATGGAGCGGTATTAGCCCGCGCCGATGCGCTTAACGATGTGGTACTGCACCCGGGGCAGTTTATTCACATGCTGCAATTTGAGATTCACGTCGATGGTACTTTTGTAACCAGCCAGCGCTCCGATGGTGTGATTGTCTCCACGCCGACCGGCTCGACCGCCTACTCGTTAAGCGGTGGTGGCCCGCTTCTGCATCCCACCCTGGACGCTATAGTCCTGGTGCCTATGAACCCCCATACCCTCAGTAGCCGCCCAATAGTTGTCTCCGGGCAGAGCCGCGTTGTCCTGGCGGTGGGCGAGCACAACCGCGCTCAGCCTATGGTTTCCTGTGATGGCCACACTCATGTGGATGTGCAGACCGGCGATGAGATACTGATAAGCAAAAAGCCGGAGCAACTCGAATTGCTGCACCCGCTGGATTACAACTTCTACGAACGCTGTCGCTCCAAACTGGGGTGGGGTGGACACCTGCTAAAACCCTGACGGAGCCCCGATGGACATTGTTCGAACCAGTCAGCAGTTTCCCTTCGCCCGCCTGGGCGATGCGCGAGGCTACGATCTGATTGGCGATGTCCACGGCTGTGCTCAAACCCTGGCCCGCCTGTTAGAGCAAATGGGTTATCAGAAGCACCAGGGGGTATACCGTCATGGCCAGCGCCAGGCAATATTTTTAGGCGATATAGTGGATCGCGGGCCGCGTATTCGCGAGGCCCTGCATCTGGTTCACGATATGGTGGAAAAGGGCAGCGCGCTGATGATTCTGGGCAATCATGAACTCAATGCAATTACCTATTCCACACCGGTAACGCCGGGTGCGCGCGATTATTTACGCCCCCATATAGCCTCCAATAATCGCCAAATTGTCGAGACTCTTGAGCAGTTTGCAAATTATTCAGAAGACTGGCAGTGCTTTTTGGCGTGGTTTATGGGCTTGCCCCTGCACCTGGAAATTATCCACCCAACCACCGCCCAGGTATTTCGCGCCGTGCACGCCTGTTGGGACCAGGCGCTGATCGACCTGCACCGGCAGATGTCGCCCGGTGGCTACATAGATTCGGAATTTATTCAGCAATCCGTGCGCGCCAACACACCCGCTGCAAAAATCAAACGGCGCCTGACTGGCGGAGTTGATCTGGCGTTGCCCGAGGGAATGAGCATCACCTCGGAGGATGGCTATACCCGGCGCAACTTTCGCACCAAATTTTGGGCGGGTGGGGCGGATACCTACGGAGAATTGCTGTTTCAGCCTGACCCCTTGCCCGAAACCTTCGCCGCCAGTCAAATCAGTCGCGACCACCGCACCCAAATGGTTAGCTATGGCCTGGACCAGCCCCCGCTGTTTGTCGGTCACTACTGGCTGCGGGGGCATCCGGCGCCGCTGACTGCCAATCTCGCTTGCCTGGATTATTCAGCGGTAAAATTTGGCCGGCTAGTGGCCTATCGCATGGATGGTGAGGCACAATTACAGGCCGATAAATTTGCCTGGGTCTATGTAGACCCCTAAGATTCCCGCCTATATTCGCAGATAGCTTTTATTCGAAGGTAATTTTCTTGAATTGGATAGCAGTAGACCATTTTCCCCTGAATCAGGATTTGCGCGGATTGAGTCAGTTCCTCAATGAGCGCGGGGTGTTGCACCGGGTAGTTGAGGATCAGGGGCAGCAATTGCTGGAAGTGGACGATCCTCAGCTAATTCCCGAACTGCGGGCTTTTATCGCTAACCTGAAAGCAGAAAATGTTGTCTTACCGGTTGAGCAGGTGAAACCATCGCAAAAACCAGGTCAGAGCGGGTTTTGGGAAGCTATAAGGTTCACCCCAGTGAG